>NZ_CBFHHX010000004.1:196150-196705 GCF_965655845.1 Candidatus Salinivivens marinus | reverse complement strand
TCAGGCTTCCATTCAACCAACTCGATGTGTCCGTTATGATCTTCGGTGACAGCCGTTAGACTATCAACCCAATCACCACAATTTGCATAAATTAAGTCGTTATGCTTCCAAATTCCAGGACGGTGCGAATGTCCACAAATGACACCGTCTGCGCCAACATCTTTTGCCATTTTTGTGAGCAGCCTTTCAAAGCGGTCGCCCATGAACAAAGCTTTGTTGAACTGGAAAATGATACTCTTAAAAAAACCTTTTTTGTTAGAGCTCAGTTTCTTATTTGAATTTAGCCATTTATCCAATGACCTCAGCAAGGCATCAAGACGGCTACCGAACAGTGTCATGAAATGCAACCGTAGGATCCGACCATCTGCTTGGTCGCCATGGGCAATGAGATACTTTTTCCCATTGGCGGAGCGATGCAGAACCGTTTCTTCGATTTCGACTTTTTGGAAATACTTGTAAGCGACTTCCCGCGCTTTTTTATCGTGATTTCCAACCAGATAAACTATGCGAATCCCGCTGATACACAATCGGTTAAGTTCCGCTATGATTTCGTCG
>NZ_CBFHHX010000004.1:0-196140 GCF_965655845.1 Candidatus Salinivivens marinus | reverse complement strand
CAATGGATTTTCCCGACATGCCAGAAGTCAAATATATCTCCAACCAGATAAATTGTATCTACACGACACTCCCTCAGGAATTCGATTATTGCTTCCGGCTGGCAACCCCGCGCTCCCAGATGTAGATCTGAAATAAAAAGGGTTCTGTGAGATTTTACCTGATCTTTATTCGCAGATGGATATTGCAAGTACCCCTCTCCATTCCTACTCCAGCAAACTTACCTCTTTTAATTTACAACATATTGTTACCTTTTTATGACTGTTACATAAATATTGTGTGACATTAGCAATTTCGAGCCAATAGATAATCTGCCATGCGGTGATGATATATATCCGTGTTTCACCTAGTACGCGTACTCGTTCAGCACTCTTAAAAATATCTACGGCTGCCGCCCCACCCTAAAAAGAGAGCACCTTAATGTGTCTCAGGGTGTGTTGTGAGAGCATTTAAAGCAAGGGTAGTAAGCAATGCTTGAAGTGAATCAAACTAAGTGCTCTGTTGCTAGAAAAGCATGGAGAAAAAATATGCCCAAACATACAGGTGGATGTCTGTGCGGCAAAGTCCGTTTTGAACTCAGCAATGATCCAGAAGTGGCCTATGGCTGTCACTGTCGGTTTTGCCAGAAAGCCACAGGCACAGCGTTTCGCTCTGGTATGAGATATAAAAAAGGAAACGTTTCGTTAAATCACGCTGATCTAAAAACTTACATTTACACCAGTCCTGAACACGGTCGATCATTGAACGTTCACTTTTGCCCATCGTGTGGAACCACGGTAACAGTCACCACGGAACGTTTTCCTGAAGCCCAAGTGATGATGTTGGGAACATTGGACGACCCATCATCCATAACAGTGGATATGCACATGTTTGCAGATGAAGGTATGAAGTGGGTATCCTTCGGAGAAGATGATACGGTTTACGGCAAACATCGTCTTAATTCTGATGGCACTCCTGCAACGCCATTGAATGTTTGATAATGTTAACCAATGAAAAAGCTACTAGTTATACTGTCTGTTGTTCTCTTTGCTAATCAGGCGAGTGCAAGCGCAGATCAAGTTTATAGGAGTTAAAGTTGAATATAGTTACAGTCGTAAAATATAAGGTAAAAGATGGATATGTTGATGACTTCATAAAGGCTATTAACGAATATGATTACTCAAAAGCTCTTTCTATGCGTTTGATTTCCACTAGCGACAATGAGTTCATAAGCATTATGGAATATGATGAAATAGATAAAACAGGTGATGATGAAGTAGATGGAGTTAACTGGCTAGACACCGTAGAACATATGCTCGAGTTCTATGGAGAGAGCAGGACAGATTCATGTTCTGGCTTGGTGTTGGCTGCATATGACCAATAACAACTACTAACCCTACAAGCTACGATACACCGACATCCTGCTAATGTTTAACTGCTTGGCTATAAGCAACACCCTATCTGTGTAAGAGTACAACTACGTATATCCGTCACTTGCGAAGGGTCCTGCGTGCCCACCGCCTAAAATGAGAGCACCTTATTTAGCCTCAGGGTTATTACTAATTCTCTACCCAACCGTACTCGGCCATACAACTAGCAATATTCACATTGGTTTTAACGTCATTGCCCACTTTTGACTATCATCGAAGATGTGCATTTCTTTGACTTTGCCATCCTCCACAACATGATGGTGCCCTACAGACATTTCTAAACCATCAGCTTTAATTGTCCCCATGGTAAAAACATTATTTCCTTCAGCAAACATTTTGACCTTTTCAAAGGCCACACCATCGGGAAAGTGCTTTCCAACACGTGCCATCATTTGCGTCATTAAAGCGTCACGACCATGATACGTACCTGACACAGCATGCATACCATTCATCACACAGATGCAATCCTCTGAAAAAACAGAGGCAAATTTCTCCATATCACCACTAGCAAATGCATCGTATATGACTTGGACAGTTTCTTTGGGGGTCATTACTTTTCTCCTGTTTATCTAAACAGAGGATAATCATCCAATTGTAACAATCGTTTATAGTGTAGATACTGTACTTGAATTCCAATTTCCCTACCCAACTCACAATACCCCTGCTCACTCACAAAGGCGCTTATTTGGATCAGTTCGTTTGCTACGAGTTTAGCGTCTTATATTGCATGATTTTTAACTTTGGGTTTTCTTATTTTAACAAAGAGGAATTTTACGCTTTATCAGAAAAGCAGCATGCCAAAGCTTGCCCAGTAAATGCCTTCAGACCTGCAATTAATGACAACTCGTTTTGGACTGGATTAGCCCAGTTGCTCCATTAGTTCAGCAAGTTTCTCCTGAGCTTTTTTACCGCGAACTTTGGCACCTGATATATCGTTTTGACCGTCACCTACAACGACTACACCCAGCATACCCATCGTTTTGTGGGGTGTGCACTGGTATAAATAAACCCCTGGAGTATCGAATGTAATGCTAACGTCTTTACTTAATTTTGATTTCTTCGGAATATCATATCCATCTGGCGCAGCAATTATCTCAACATTGTGGCCCTTGGATGTTGGTACCCATGTGACCGAATCGCCAACATCCATACGTACCACGTCCTGTGAGTATACCATTTTCGCACCATCGTCGCGTTTGTTCAGCATATCTACGGTTATGTCGGCGGCCTGTGCAGAAAATGCCGGTGTAAAGATTAGTGCCGCTGTAGCTAAAATGTTTTTCATTGTCCTATCCTCTAAAAATTTTGTAATTACCGCTTGCGCGTTAACGTCACCGTAAAGCGAGCGCGCAGTTGAAATATTATAGTGAGCCTACCAATCTAACGAATGCTGAAGAAGCAGTGATATTAGCCGTTGAAGGTAGAGATGGGGCTAGTTAAACTGCCCAAACTATTTTATATAAACTAAAGCTTTTCAACAATTTTACCTTGTTTGAACCCAATGGTCACTGGTTGCGCACAGAGT
Source organism: Candidatus Salinivivens marinus (assembly GCF_965655845.1). Lineage (NCBI taxonomy): Bacteria > Pseudomonadati > Pseudomonadota > Alphaproteobacteria > Rhodobacterales > Paracoccaceae > Candidatus Salinivivens > Candidatus Salinivivens marinus. The sequence goes on along the minus strand of NZ_CBFHHX010000004.1, from coordinate 193,208 downwards.
TGATTTTTTGTGAGATGGATTGTCTTTCAATCGATCTGTAGCCCTAGCGGATATGTATGCAAGCACACTAAAGGTTCCAAGTGTGCCAAACGCCAATATAGTCATGAGTTCACCCATGTTGTTCTCCTGTAAAATAATTAAAACATTACCTGTTTCGTCATATAAAATAATCAATTAAAAAAATTATTTTATATCTAAGTATTTTAAATAAACATTTGTTTTCATATACTTAGAATATATGTGGCATGCTGTCACATAATTAACGAAAGAGAACTGCGGCAAGTAGAAAATACAACAGAAGTCCTATCCAACCAAAGCTTGAAGCGAACAATGCCACTGCAAAAATAATTAGCACAGTAAAGGTTATTTCCGCATAAGTACGGTGCTTTTTCTGTTGTTGGGATACCGGACTCTTGAATTGCACTCGAAATCTGCGATCTAGAAAACTCGAAGGGCCATTGACACTCTACCGCATGAAAGCCGTCGCGCGCTGCGCCGCCGATCCGTTCAACCATCTAAGGGACCGATAATTCGCAACACAGCGACCATCCCTGGATCCTCTAGACCTATCGATTTGTCTGCAAACATGCGTGCGCGGCCAATCTTGTTAGGCAGACCTCGGAAATCCTTTATGGCTTTGACTGCAGCTTGGTGAGCTATCTCGTGCAAATTGCATGAAACACCTCTCGCCGCAATCTCTGCGCGAATGGCCTCCAGAGAATCCAGTGCCGTTTTATCTCCAAGGTTGCTGCGACCGCGGGACAAAAGCGCCTTGTTAACTGTGTCAATGTAATCGACGACCTCACAGGCTTCGATTTTGTCACGACCGACTGTCTCTTTTCCTATCGTCATGAAAGCCACGGCCATGAGAGTCCCGAAGCTAGAACCTGACGCGCGGGAGCAAGCCATCGCGCATGCTTTGAAATGATCGCTAGGTGTGCCCGAATAGTTTCGGGCTCTGCTCAGTACGAGTGATTGGTACGGCCTGCTGATATATTGTTCGACCGATACCCTGAGTTAAAATCATTAAAAAGCAAATAAAAGTATATCGCGCACAGGCGCACTTCGTAAAATTGGCTAGCAGCCTTAACACACCTTCATGACAAACATGACAAAACTCACCTTATCCACCGTTCTATCGATATATGCGCCACCTCCCCACTACGCCTGATAAAGGGGAGTTTGTCATTTCTGTTGTTGGATAACGCTAGGATACGGTAATTTCGCAAAATCAGTGAGCACTGGTATGGATTGCGTTTAGTCACGCAACTGGGACTCAATACAACAAGCCCCTTTCACACAAAAAGGCACAGGTAGCGAACGGGCGCGCGCGCGTTGCAAATGTGGTGCTGTAAATCAAGTAGCCAATAACGCTAAATAACGTAATCAGAACATCATTTGTCTGGCTCATTGTCTGGCTGAAAATTAGATCAAATTAACGCATATTTGGCTAAGTCATTGATTTGAATGGTGCCCCCACACGGACTCGAACCGCGGACCTACTGATTACAAATCAGTTGCTCTACCAGCTGAGCTATAGGGGCACATCGGCGTCATTAAATAAACACTGCGAAATTAGCAAGATTAAAAATAAATTTCTTTTGAGTTTGTCTTTCTACTTCAGTCTATTCGCCCTTGCCAGAAGGACTACAGCACAGAGTCCTACCAACGAAATATATATTGCAGCAGGTGCGGCATTCACCAAATCCTCGAGACTGGCTTGCTCATGTACACGAGTAGACAAGGTATTAAAGTTAAATGGTCTTAATAACAAAGTTGCCGGCAATTCTTTTACACAATCGACAAAAATCAAAAGCATCGCAGAACCGAGTGAGCCTTTTATTATTGGCAAGTATATTCTTTTTAAAATAGATGCTCTATTTTTCCCCAGAGATCGTGCTGCATGCTCCAAATTTGGAGAAATTCGCCCAAGTGCTGCTTCTGTTGCTCCCTGACCAATCGCGAAAAACCTTACAATGTACGCAAGGATTATTGCAAACGAAGTTCCAGTAAAAATTAAACCTACATCAATTTGCGTTAAATAATAAATCGCATCAGCTAAGGCATTATCCAAGGTTGCAAGCGGAATTAGTATGCCAACACCAAGAACAGCTCCGGGCACGGCGTATCCAATTGTTGTCACCGGCATTGTGACTTTTGGCACTTTACCTTTGATCGATTTCATTCCAAAAACCATAAAAATGCTCAGAATTACTGTAAAAATGGCTGCGATTGTTCCAATAAATACTGTATTAAATGTAGCATCGATTAATCCTTTATCCATAAACAATTGAGGATTACTCATGGAATGCTCAAGTAAAATTATCAGCGGCAATGCAAAGCCCAATAAAACTGGCGCTAGACAAGATAAAAAAGCCAAAATATTTGATAAACCCCTCAACCTAATTTTCTGGACTGCCTTTTGCTTCGAAGACATGTTGAAGAATTGCATTTTCCTTCTGGAAAGTTTTTCAAGGCTAACCAGCAAAATCACCATCGTTAAGACCACACAAGCAAGCTGTGCTGCACCGCCTACATTACTTGATTGCAACCAGACACTAAATATACCAGTAGTAAGTGTTTGAACAGCAAAGTAATCTACTGTTCCAAAGTCATTTACTGTCTCCATCATCACAATAGCTACCCCTGCAGCTATCGCTGGTCGAGCAAGTGGTAAGTTTATTTTGAAAAAACGCTGCGATGAAAGTGCCCCCAAGGAACGGGCTACTTCTTCAACACTTGAGGTTTGGTCTCGGAATGCTGCTCTCGTTAACAAGTAAACATAGGGGTAAAGAGATAAGCTTAATACGAAAACAGCCGCCCCAAAAGATCTAATCTCAGGAAACCAATAATCTCTGGCACTTGACCAACCAAAAACACCCCTAAGAACTGACTGAACTGGACCCGCATACTCTAATAAGTCAACTAGAGCGTAGGCTCCAACATATCCTGGGATAGCCAATGGCATCAGTAGCGCCCATTGCAACCATCTCGACCCAATAAACCTGTACCTGACTACAAACCAGGCCGTCAAAGTTCCAATTACTCCAGCGATGGCGCCGACAGATATCATAAGTAGAACTGTAGTAGAAATGTATCGCGGTAGAGTGGTGGCAATTAAATGAGGCCAAATATTATTGGCTGGGAAAAGTGCCATAAAAATGACTGATACTATTGGTAACAATATAAGCGCCGAAATAGATAATGCGCAGATCGCCCAACCAGCATTGGCATTCACTAATAATTTATTTTGACCAGATATGGACGAATTTAAAAAAGCCAATTTTGAATTCCAAATAATAGGTAAGCTAGTTAAAACTTTGAGCGCAAACCTAGTGATAGATGTATAAGAATGTAAATATTAATGTACCATAAATTTTGTCGCAGCAATCTGCAAGTTGCTAGCAATTCATGTCTATCTTAAGGCTCTATCAATTCAATAGTTTACATACCTAGAGCTGATTTATACATACTAAGAACAGCCTCTTCCTCAGCCAAATCCTGCAAATCTCTTCTTCTAAGCACAACTAATTTTCGCAAAATCTTTGTATCATAACCTCGACCTTTAGCTTCAGCCATAACCTCTTTTTGTTGATCTACGATACTTCGTTTTTCTATCTCTAGATTTTCGAACCTTTCAACGAACTGTCTTAACTCATCAGCTGTAACTCGATATGCACTACCACTATTCTCATCCATAATTAATTCCCTTTTTTGTTGTCCGGGTTACTCTGTGGTTGTAAATATAACAAGGTTTCGAATAAGCTTTTTATAATAATTTTTTTAACAGTAGTTGAGGCACATGATATTTGTACTTGTTTGGGGAGGAGCGGCATTATCAATATTTGGATTAATTGGTCTATTATTCAGTATGTATAAGGTTGCGTTGGCTAAAAAAAAGGGTTCATCAGATGAAGAACTACGTGAGTCTATTCAAGCAGCGATGCCCCTTAACTTAGCATCCTTATTTCTGTCGGTTTTAGGCTTAATGTCAGTTACCATCGGAGTTCTAGTTACCTAATAAAGAAATTGATTCATATTCAAAATTTGATATATGTTATATAACACTATAAAAGAGGAATGTATGGCACCCGATATTACATCATTTTTTGACGAAGCTACCAATACTATTTCGTATATTGTTTGTGATCCCAATGGTTCAGCCTGCGCTATAATCGACAGTGTCTTAGATTTTGATTTTGCTTCAGGTCGCACTGATACAAGATCTGCCGACAAACTGATAAACTTCGTAAAAGAAAACAAACTTGATGTGCATTGGCTCTTAGAAAGCCATGTACACGCCGATCACCTTTCAGCTGCGCCGTATATTCAGATGGAAGTTGGTGGAAAAATTGGCATTGGATCACATATTACCGATGTCCAAAAAACCTTTGGAAAAATTTTTAATGAGGGAACAGAATTTCAACGTGATGGCAGCCAATTTGACAAGTTATTTGTAGAGGAAGATACGTTTCATATTGGACAGCTGCGAGGAGACGTTTTGCACACTCCTGGTCATACACCAGCTTGTATGACTTACGTAATCGGTGATGCTGCGTTCGTTGGAGATACCTTATTTATGCCTGATTTTGGAACCGCAAGATGCGATTTTCCGGGTGGATCTTCAGAAAACCTTTTCTCGTCAATCCAGAAAATTTTATCCCTTCCTGATGCTACTCGTATTTTTGTTGGTCATGATTACAAGGCACCAGGTCGTGAGCATTATGCATGGGAGACCACCGTGGGCGAGCAAAAGAAAAAAAATATTCATATTAAATCAGGAAAATCGAAAGAGGATTTTGTTAAATTGCGAGACGAGCGTGATGCTAAACTTGCAATGCCTAAGCTTATAGTTCCCTCACTTCAGGTAAATATGAGGGCAGGTAATATGCCTGAGCCTGATGCGCAAGGCGATGTGTTTCTAAAAGTTCCAATTAACAAAATGTAATTGAATACCAACTACGCCGAAGGATTGAAATAATCAAATGATTATAGACTGGATTTATGGACTAGTGGGTGGGCTGTTGATTGGCCTAGGTGGGTTAATATTACTAATTTTTAACGGGCGTATTATGGGAGCGAGTGGAATTTTAGGCCAGCTAATCGAAGGCAAACAGGACACGGAAAACCTTGAGAGAATTGTATTTTTAATTGGAGTTATCGCTGCTCCTTTGATTATATTACAATTTTCAGATTTCAGCACAACAAATGTGACCAGTAATACGATCCAGCTTGTCCTTGCTGGGCTATTGGTTGGCGCGGGCACAAGGATTGCTAATGGGTGTACATCTGGCCATGGGGTTTGCGGCATATCGCGTTTGTCGTTACGGGGCCTGCTAGCAACTGCTGTCTATATTTCTGCAGGCGCCCTGACAATGGTAACTCTGAGGACTTTTTGGGGATTAATATGATTAGGTTACTAGTATCTTCTGTATCGGGTTTGTTCTTTGGTTTTGGCCTTTTAATTTCAGGGATGACAGACACCGCAAAGGTACAAGGTTGGCTTGATATATTGGGCCAGTGGGACCCAACATTAGCTTTTGTAATGGGGGGAGCTATGATTCCAATGGCTGCAGCGTGGGCTATCATTGCTAAGAAAGCACCCGTATTCGACTTAAGCTTTTCTATGCCATCAAACAAAACAATCGATTTTAAGTTACTATCCGGGTCAGTTTTATTTGGCATGGGATGGGCGTTAGCGGGCCTATGTCCAGGACCGGCCATCGCGGCATTGGGTTTTGGAGGTAATGGAATTATTCTGTTTTTTGTCTCAATGATAGTTGGTATGATATTAACAAAACCAATGCGAATGGGATCAATATCAACTGCAGATGGCTAGGTCAGTTAGGAATAGCAAAATTGAATACTATCTTTATTGATAAAAACTATCACGTTTCACCACAAATTGAACCACATCAAATCGCGGAAATTGCTGAGAAAGGTTTCGTTAAAATCATTTGCAACAGGCCTGATGTAGAAGTTCCAGACTCGTATAACAGCTCACTGATGGCAAAGTTAGCAACGGAAGTAGGAATTGATTTTGAAGTGTTAGAACTTACACATCAGACGATGACCGTTGAAAATGTTAAAAAACAGAGAGAATTTTTTATCAATGCAAACGGACCTGTACTGGCATATTGTGCGTCAGGTACGAGGTGCAGTGTCATATGGGCTTTGGGTGAGGCAATGTCAGGAACAGATGTAAATTATATTTTAGATCAAGCAGCAGCCGCGGGTTACAATTTAAGCGGGTTGAATTCATCACTCCAGAGCTTGTCAGAAAAAAATACTCAATAGTTTGAATGTTTTATTATTTTTGGTAAATTTCATTATTGTAAAAAATATTTGTTGGTCATATTGACACACCCGTTGTTCAGATTATCTCTCTCGAACGCATGGGCGACCATGTCCGAACACATTTATATCAAGTGTGATTATATTATATTACGGAGGAATATATGACTAAAACTAACCTTACACGCAGAAGTGTAATGCAGACCGGTGCCGTCGCGGGCGCAGGGTTGGCTCTGCCGACTATTTTAACAGCAGGAAGCCACGCAGGGTTCGCTAATGCCCCAACAGGTTCAACTGTAACATTAGGATTTAATGTTCCACAGTCTGGACCCTATGCAGATGAGGGAAATGACGAGCTAAAAGCTTATAAACTTGCAGTAGAACACTTAAATGGTGAAGGCGACGGCGGAATGCTGCAAACTTTCAGCTCAAAGGCCTTAGATGGTACAGGAATTTTGGGCAAAAAGGTTGAATATGTAACTGGCGACACGCAAACTAACGCCGATGCGGCGCGTGCTTCAGCACGCTCTATGATCGAAAAAGATGGTGCCATAATGATCACCGGTGGATCTTCTTCAGGGGTTGCTGTTGCGGTGCAATCACTGTGCCAGGACGCTGGTATAATCTTCATGGCTGGTTTGACACACTCAAACGATACTACTGGCAAAGACAAAAAAGCGAATGGGTTTAGACATTTCTTCAACTCATACATGACGGGGGCGGCACTTGCGCCTATACTGGCAGACCGTTACGGTGCTGACAGGAAAGCATATCACCTCACTGCAGACTATAACTGGGGTTACACGACTGAAGAAGCTGTTCGAAATTCAACAGAAGCACTAGGATGGGAGACTGTGGCAGCAGTGAAAACTCCACTGTCACAAACAGACTTTTCATCGTATGTAGCTCCTGTTCTTAATTCTGGGGCAGACGTTCTTATTCTAAATCACTATGGCGGTAATATGGTTAATTCGCTTACATCTGCTGTTGAGTTTGGTCTAAGAGCTGCGCAAGCTAACGGTAAAAATTTCGAAATCGTTGTACCATTATATTCCCGTCTCATGGCGAAGGGCGCAGGTAAAAACGTTGCCGGTATCTTTGGAACGACTGGATGGCATTGGTCATTGGAGAATACCGCAGGCTCCCGATACACCGGAACAAATGCATTCGTTAAATCGTTTGGTGAAAAGTATGGTTACCCGCCATCTCAGGCAGCACACACATGTTACTGCCAGGCATTACTTTACGCAGATGCAGTGCAACGTGGAGGCTCATTCAATCCGTGCTCCGTTGTTGAAGCCCTTGAAGGTTTTGAATTCGATGGCATGGGCAATGGCCCAACACTTTATCGCGCTGAAGATCACCAGTGTATCAAAGACGTTTTGGTCGTTAGAGGGAAAGAGAACCCTGCGAATGACTTTGACTTACTTGAGCTTGTGGACATCACGCCTGCGGAAGCAGTCACTTTTGACCCTGCAATCTTTGGCGGAAACTTGGGTTCGTGTAATCCAGGCGCATAATTTTAATAAGGGCTCCCATATTAAATGGGGGCCTTTTTCCCTTTTACGGTGAAATATTATTTAATAGTGGATGGGTACCTTATACGCCATTCTTGGGGGTTTTATGGACCAAATTATTCTTCAGATACTTAACGGTTTAGACAAAGGCAGTGCTTACGCTCTAATTGCGCTTGGCCTTACTTTAATTTTTGGCACACTCGGAGTAGTAAACTTTGCCCATGGCGCTCTGTTTATGCTTGGAGCTTTTTGTGCCATCACATTTAATCGCATCCTAACAATTTCTCATGTAGTAGTAGATGAAACTCAAAAAGATTTTCTTGGTAATCCCTTAAAAGTTGATATTCCGTATATTTACGATTGGTTTGGGGAGAGCACAGGTCAAGCGCTAATAAATTGGTCAGTCCCACTAGCTATTCTCTTTGCGATACCGGTCATGATTATAATCGGCGTAGTAATGGAACGGGGCTTAATTAAACATTTTTATAAGAGACCGCATGCTGACCAAATTTTAGTCACTTTCGGCCTCGCTATCGTACTGCAAGAAATTGTTAAATATTATTTTGGTGCCAATCAAATTCCTAATCCAGCCCCTGAAGCATTCACCGGATCATTTGATTTTGGCGCAGCCGTAGGCCTAAAAGCAGGTTCGATTATTTATCCATACTGGCGAATAGTGTACTTTAGTTTTGCAATGTTACTCATTGGATCGGTGTTTGCATTTTTACAATTTACGACTTTTGGTATGGTCGTTCGGGCTGGTATGGCGGATCGAGAAACAGTCGAACTCCTTGGAATAAATATAGACAAAAGATTTACTATAATGTTTGGCGTTGCGGCCGCTGTTGCCGGCCTAGCTGGTGTTATGTACACACCGATCAACTCTCCAAACTACCATATGGGCATGGATTTTCTCGTCATTTCATTTGTTGTCGTCGTTGTTGGAGGTATGGGATCACTACCTGGAGCTGTAGCAGCTGGCCTTCTTCTTGGCATATTGGAAAGCTTTGCTTCTATGAGACAAGTTATCGAAGCTCTGCCAGGTATTAATCAGGTTGTGATTTATCTTGCAGCAATTGTCATTCTATTGACACGACCCCGCGGTTTGATGGGCCGAAAAGGCGTCATGGAGGAATAATCATGTTAGGACTAAATAGAAAAGATGCCAGTTTATTGCTTATTGTGGCTATACTCGTCGCTTTAGCGCCAATATTTTTGAACCCTTTTCCTGAGCAATCAGGATTAGCGCAGTTTAACGCTGGGTACCCAGATTTAATGCAACGCTTTGTGATATTTGGTATATTTGCAATTGGCTTCAATATCTTGTTTGGACTAACCGGATATTTGTCGTTTGGGCATGCGGCGTTTCTTGGAGCGGGATCTTATGCTGGTGTTTGGATGTTAAAACTACTCACCATAAATGTTATTCCAGCCATAATTATTTCAACTGCTGTGGCGGGAATATTTGCACTATTCATCGGCTTTATTTCATTACGTCGATCGGGTATTTATTTTTCCATATTAACACTAGCATTTGCACAAATGTCGTACGCTCTGGCTTACTCGGTCCTAACTCCGATTACGGGAGGAGAGACAGCTCTGCAAACCAGCCTTAACGACCCACGAATTTTAGACGGCGGCAATACATCTGGAAATATTCCTGCTCCGTCTATATTTGGATTGCAAATGAGCGATAGCATTCAGGTAGCGTTGGGGGGGTGGTTATGGACCTTTAACGTAGGATACTACCTTGCAGCACTTGTAATGTTATTTTCATTCTATCTATCAATTAGGATTTTCAGATCTCCATTTGGAATTATGCTTCGTGCTATCAAATCAAACCAACAAAGATTAAATTATACTGGGTTAAACACCAAACCCTACATGCTGGCATGCTTCGTTATATCTGGAATGTACGCCGGTTTGGCGGGTGGTTTAATGGTTTCGATGGATCCTCTTGCCGGGGCCGAAAGAATGCAATGGACAGCTTCGGGAGAAGTTGTCCTGATGACCATACTTGGTGGCGTTGGTACATTAATCGGTCCGGTACTTGGCGCTGGTTTAATACAATACCTTGAAAACATTTTTTCGAAAATCAATGACAACATTTTGCATCAGTGGTTTGCGTTTCTGCCAGACGGGGCCGAAGATTTTTTTGTGTCGATTATTTACCCATTCGTAGGCAAAGGGTGGCACCTTACTTTAGGACTAATGTTCATGGCAGTGATTATCTTTTTACCTGGCGGATTAGTGGAACTTGGGCAGAAGTTGGCTTCTATTTTTAAGAAGAGAGGTTCAACACCAAGTAACAATCCAAATACAGAACCTGCGGAATAGAGGAAAATACATGGGAATCCTAGAGGTACAAAATGTAGGAAAGCGCTTTGGCGGATTACAAGCGCTGCAAGATGTAAATCTGAGCGTCAAAGAAAACACAATTCACGCGATAATAGGTCCAAATGGTGCAGGCAAGTCGACTTTGCTAAATTGTCTTGTAGGCAAACTTATGCCCGATACTGGTACGGTCCAATTTGATGGAAATTCAGTTCTTGGAAGATCTCCTTACGAGATAAACCAGATGGGAATATCTCGCGTTTTTCAAACACCTGAAATATTTGGTGATTTGACTGTAATGGAAAACATGATGATCCCAATTTTTGCCAAGAGGGACGGATCATTTGCATTGGATGCATTATCAGATTTCATGAAGCACAAGGATATATTGGAAGCTGCTGAAAAAGTCTTAGAAGAGATGAATATGTTAAATAAGCGGTCGATGCAGGCATCGTCTATGTCCAGAGGGGATAAAAGACGTTTAGAAATTGGAATGTGTTTAAGCCAAGAACCTCGCTTACTTTTATTGGATGAACCAACGGCTGGCATGGCTCGTGCTGATACTAACAATACAATAGACTTGTTGAAGCAAATCGGTGATGAGCGCGATATAACAATTGCGATCATTGAGCATGATATGCATGTGGTTTTCTCGTTAGCCAATAGGATTACAGTCTTGGCGCAAGGAACTCCATTGGTCGAAGATGTACCAGATAAAATTAAGGGACATCCAAAAGTAAAAGAGGCCTACCTTGGTGAAACGGCGCATTAGGGAGATACTTGATGAGTAAAAATTTAGCCTTAGAAACACATGCACCAGCATATTTATCTGTTCACGATATACACGCTTACTATGGCGAAAGCTATATTGTACAGGGTGTAAGCTTCAATGTGCATGAAGGGGAGATACTTGCGCTTCTTGGTCGAAATGGGGCAGGAAAAACCTCAACCCTAAGAACTATAGCAAGATTAGACAATCCTGAGCTTTTAAAAGGCGAAATATGGCTAGATCATAAAAATTTGCATGCCATGAAAAGCTATGAGGCTGCAACTAATGGAATTGCGTTAGTACCAGAAGATCGGCGTATAATTCCAGGGCTGTCAGTGGAAGAGAATATTCAACTCGCGCAGATAGCTGAACCGATAGGCTGGGGCCTCGATAGAATATACGATCTTTTCCCTCGACTAGGCGAGCGAAGAAAGCAAGAAGGGACTACTTTATCAGGAGGAGAACAGCAAATGCTCTCAATAGGTAGAGCCCTAGCGAGAGACATCAAAGTTTTACTTCTTGACGAACCCTATGAAGGACTAGCCCCTGTAATTGTTGATGAAATTGAAAAAACTTTAAACGTGATTAAAGAACAAGGTATCACGACCGTTATTGTGGAACAGAATGCTGTAAGGGCTTTAGAACTTGCTGATCGGTCAGTTATACTAGATACAGGTGGCGTCGTCTTTGACGGCACTGCAAAAGAAGTTTTAGATAACTCAGAATTACGCGCAGAATACCTGGCAATCTAAGAAATTTTTCTGGAAAGACAGTTCCATAGCTGTTTAAATAATAAAAAGTAACAGGAAAGTAAAATGTCTGATCAAATTTACCCACCAAGCGCGGACTTCGTTGCAAACGCTAAAATTAAGAAGTCAGACTATGACAATATGTATGCCGAGTCCATCAATAACCCAGATGACTTCTGGAGCGTACATGGTAAACGTGTTGATTGGATTAAACCATATTCAAAAATTAAAGATGTTGATTATTCCTACCCTAATGTATCTATAAAGTGGTTCGAGGACGGTCAACTAAATGTATCGGCAAATTGTATTGATAGACATCTAGAAGGGCGTGCAGAACAAACTGCAATCATATGGGAAGGTGACAATCCAGATGATAGCAAACACATCAGTTATTCTGAACTTCACCGCCAGGTATGTAAACTATCAAATGTTTACAAGAAACTTGGTGTTAAGAAAGGTGACAGGGTAGTACTCTATATTCCAATGATACCAGAAGCAGCATATGCGATGCTGGCGTGCGCAAGAATTGGAGCAATTCATTCAATTGTCTTTGCAGGCTTTTCCCCTGAAGCATTAGCGTCTCGCATAGAAGATTGTGGAGCGTCACTACTAGTTACAGCTGATGAAGCACCTCGCGGAGGCAAAATAACACCACTTAAAACAAATGTGGATAAAGCTTTAAATATTTGTGGTGACATCACGACTCTTGTCGTTGAAAGAACAAACGGCGATGTGCCAATGAAAAATGACCGTGATTATAGCTACAGCGCTCTTATGGCGGATGCATCAGAAGATTCTACTCCCGAGGCGATGAAGGCGGAGGACCCCCTTTTTATTTTATACACGTCTGGTTCAACTGGAAAACCCAAAGGCGTTTTGCATACGTCGGGAGGCTATCTAGTTTGGGCATCGTTAACACACGAGTATGTTTTTGACTATCATGACGGAGATATATACTGGTGCACAGCAGACGTAGGATGGGTGACTGGACATAGTTATATCGTTTATGGGCCACTGGCAAATGGTGCCACAACGGTAATGTTCGAAGGAGTACCAACTTACCCCGATGCATCTCGTTTCTGGCAAGTTTGTGACAAACATAAAATTAACCAATTCTACACAGCACCGACAGCGATACGAGCATTAATGGGGCAAGGCTCCAAATTTGTTGAAAAATGTGACTTATCGTCGTTAAAAGTGCTTGGAACTGTAGGTGAACCCATCAATCCTGAGGCTTGGAATTGGTATAATGAAGTAGTGGGTAAAGGCAGGTGTCCAATCGTTGATACATGGTGGCAGACCGAAACTGGAGGCCATTTACTTACTCCCATACCTGGTGCAATTGCTACGAAGCCAGGGTCGGCTACCTTCCCATTTTTTTCGATACAACCAGTAATTCTCGATCCTCAAACCGGTCAAGAATTAACAGATAAGGAATGTGAGGGCGTATTGTGTATAAAAGACAGTTGGCCCGGCCAAATGAGAACTGTTTATGGTGATCACGAGAGGTTTATCAAAACCTATTTTTCAGATTATAAGGGTTACTATTTCACAGGGGATGGATGCCGCAGAGACGCGGATGGTTACTACTGGATTACTGGACGCGTAGATGATGTAATAAACGTTTCAGGGCATCGAATGGGAACTGCTGAAGTAGAGAGTGCGTTAGTCGCTCACGAACAAGTTTCCGAGGCGGCAGTTGTGGGTTACCCTCACGATATAAAGGGACAAGGAATATACTGTTACGTCACTTTAATGGCAGGTGAAAAACCGACAGAAGAATTACGAAAAGAGCTTCGTGACTGGGTCCGTAAAGAGATCGGTCCAATTGCATCACCGGACTTGGTTCAGTGGGCACCCGGTCTGCCCAAGACGCGTTCAGGGAAAATAATGCGCCGCATTTTAAGAAAAATTGCTGAGGACGATTTTGAGAGTTTAGGAGATACTTCTACTTTAGCTGAACCAGCTGTTGTTGAGGACTTAATCGAAAACCGAATGAATAGAAAGTAAAGCGTGAGATTATATCACGATAGATTGTGAAATTCGTAGGCTTTAATAAAATTCTTCCCTTTTATTGCAAAAACTGGCACACGCAGTAGCGTGTTCGCCCCTTTTCTTTGATCATTCTTTAATTTAGTTGTAATATGAAAGGATAGGGCAAAATTGCGTCGTATAGGAATAACATGACAAAAAAAAATCGAGATCAGGACGTAGAATTTATTCAATCGCTAGCCAAACTTCTGAACCAAAATAAGCTAACAGAACTGGAAGTAAGCCGCGAATACGGGGAAACAGATAAGATAAACGTGCGGGTCAGTAAGTCTGGATCACCACAAGCTTATCAGGTTGCAACACAACAACCCAGTATGGCTCCTGCTATAGCACCGATTGCGCAAGAAGGATCTTTGGATCAAAATATCAATGACCCAGTTTCACATCCGGGAGCCGTTACCTCACCAATGGTGGGTACAGTCTATATGCAAGCGGAGCCTGGAGCTGAGCCGTTTATATCTGTTGGAAGTTCAGTGTCGGAGGGAGACACGTTGCTGATCGTCGAAGCAATGAAAACAATGAACCAAATTCCATCACCAAAGTCAGGGACAGTTAAACGCATATTTGTTGAAGACGGTGCTGCAGTTGAATTTGGATCACCATTAGTCGTTGTGGAATAAGAGCACCGAATGTTTGACAAAATTTTAATTGCGAACCGTGGCGAAATAGCACTCCGGGTCATTCGCGCATGTCAAGAAATGGGCATTCAAACAGTGGCAGTGCACTCTACTGCAGACAGTGATGCAATGCATGTTCGTATGGCTGATGAGAGTGTATGCGTTGGACCTCCTTCGGGTCTAGAGTCTTATCTCTCAATGCCAGCTATCCTTGCAGCATGTGAAATATCAGGCGCACAGGCAATACACCCAGGTTATGGATTTCTTTCTGAAAATGCTAACTTTGTTCAAGCGGTGGAAGATCATGGGCTTAAATTCATCGGACCAACTGCCAAACATATTCGAATTATGGGTGATAAGATTACAGCAAAAGATACTATGAAGGAACTTGGGGTACCATGCGTGCCTGGATCTGAAGGCGGTGTAGATAGCCTAAATGATGCGCATGGAGTAGCAGCAGATATCGGATATCCAGTGATTATCAAGGCAACTGCGGGTGGCGGTGGTCGAGGAATGAAGGTTGCCAGAACTGCTAAAGAACTAGAAAGTGCTTTCTTAACTGCTAGGGCGGAAGGCAAGGCTGCTTTTGGCAATGACGAAGTTTATATAGAGAAATATCTCACAACTCCCAGACATATAGAGATACAGGTCTTTGGTGATGGCAAAGGTAGAGCTGTACATTTGGGTGAACGAGACTGTTCACTTCAGCGACGCCATCAAAAAGTTTTAGAGGAAGCGCCAGGCCCTTGTATCTCAGACAAAGAACGGAAGTTAATTGGAAAAACATGCGCAGATGCAGTTGCTAAAATTGATTACATTGGTGCCGGCACCATCGAATTTTTATATGAGAATGGAGAATTTTACTTCATTGAAATGAACACACGACTTCAAGTTGAGCACCCAGTAACGGAGGCCATATTTGGCGTGGACTTAGTGAGAGAACAAATTTGCGTTGCATCAGGACAACCACTTTCATTTGTACAGGAGCAGCTTGAAATAAATGGCCATTCAATCGAAGTACGCATTAATGCTGAAAAATTACCTAACTTTTCACCTAGTCCGGGAAAAGTAACCGCTTATCACGCTCCCGGTGGACTTGGAGTAAGAATGGATAGCGCAATTTACAATGGCTACTCAATTCCACCTTACTACGATAGTCTTATCGGAAAATTAATCGTTCATGGTGAGGATAGAAAAGAAGCAATAGCACGTTTAAGACGAGCTTTGGGTGAATTAATCATAGATGGTATAGACACTACTGTTCCATTATTTGAAGAGCTTCTTAATGAGGATGATATCGTAAACGGTGATTATAATATTCATTGGTTAGAGAAGTGGTTAGATAGTAGATTCAAGTAGGGATCTATTCCGAGCTATTTAATTATACATTTGCTTTGTATCGGTTTGTTTGCCAATCTCAAGGCACATAACAATACTGAAGTAATTATTGTATGACTGGAGAGCTGACACCAGACATTCTGCTATCCGCATATCGTGCGGGTATTTTCCCTATGGCCGAAAGTGCGACCGACGAAAACATCTTTTGGGTAGATCCAAAATATAGAGGAATTATGCCACTGAATAACTTCCATGTTTCAAAGTCTTTACGACGAGCAATATTAAAACTGGATTATCAAATTTCCGTAAATACAAGTTTTAAGGAAGTAATAAAAATGTGTGCTGAGAGACCCGAAACATGGATTAATCATGATATACTAACCAATTATTGTCTATTACACCAAATCGGCCATGCGCATTGCCTTGAAGTTTGGTCTGACAAAAAACTAGTTGGAGGTATATACGGCGTATCGATTGGAGCAGTATTTTTCGGTGAAAGTATGTTTTCAAAAAAAAATAATGCATCTAAAATAGCGCTTGCTTATTTAGTAGATAGACTAAAAAAAACAGGCTTTAAACTTTTTGATACTCAATTTTTAACACCACATTTGGCCAGCCTGGGTGCTATTGAAATTCCAAAGACAAAGTACAAAGTTTTGTTATTCCAAGCAGTTGAAAAAACTGCAAATTTCAATGCAAACGACTATTCACCCGATGCATCAGCCATAGCGCAACGAAGGGCCCAAACATCATAACGGGCATGGTCCAAAGGGTTCAATGCAGGTGAAGAGGCTATCATCCATCCGTCAAAGATATTTTTCTGCTCTGGATCTTCACTTATTACCAGACGTACGAACGCATCTCCTGCAGGATTATTTAGAGGAAAACGGCAACCTTTTAATAGTACTGATAGGGTTCCAAAAATAGCAGTATCTCCAGAATAAAGTGGAATGTCTTTTACCTTCCCACTAACTTTATCCAGTCCCCTTAGGATGGCTCCATCTGCAATTTCCGTTTTTACTTCTTGGGATACCAAAAACCCTGGCAAAAAGAGACTAAAAATTAAAAACCAAAGAACTGGTTTAAACATTATTCATCCTTGCCAGTGACAAACTTCATAAGTAATGAAATGAAACTTACTGCACCCTGCGTTTCACCAAACTCTGAACCATCTGTCATAAAGTCGAAGGATCCGCCTGGTAGTATTTCAACAAAACTTCCACCCAAAAGTCCTTCAGATGATATAATTGCAGCACTATCATCAGGCATCTGGTATTCTGGCTTTATAGACAATCGAGCAATAGCCTGAAAAGTTTCTGGATCTAAACTCAAATTTGAGACACTACCAATTTTAACTCCGGCTAGCCGGACATCTGTCCCAACCGTAATACCTTCAGCTGACCTAAACTTCGCATTAACTGTATACTGACCAGCGCTGAATCCAACGTCTGAGAACCTCCAAAGGAAGACCGCAAAGATGATTGCGATACCTAGTACCATTGCCCCGACGATTGTCTCTGCTACATTCCTCGACATCATTCATTCTCTTATGTCACTGTGGAATCCATGGTTCATAATCAGCAGCTTTTGTTTCTTTCGCACTCCGCATTGATCCAGAAGGTGCATAAGCTAAAGGAGATCCTGTCAAATTCTCCTGATGCGGTTTCTCCCATTTCTTTTTCACGACACTTTCTTCGGATGGTGGTTTATCCCAAGTTTTGTGAAGCCATCCATGCCATTCTGGACTAACCCTGCTAGCCTCCACTTCTCCATTATAAATGACCCATCTACGATTATCTTGACGATCACGGAAGTACAAGTTCCCCTGATCATCTTCTCCAACCTTTACACCTTTTCTCCAGGTAAAAATTTGTGTTCCAATTGTCTGACTGTTCCACCAGGTGAAAATTCGCGAAAAGAAACTTCCTAGTCCCATAAAATTCTCCAGCAATATTTTGCCATTTAAAAACTAATTCAACGATATGCTTTGTTTACTTAACACTTTAGTTAACTTGCACTAGCAGGCTCTTTCTGTTTGTCGGCGTAAATCATAAGCGGCTTGGCTTCCGTTGAAGTTATTACTTCATCGTTGATTACTACTTCACTTACCTCTTCCATGCCTGGCAATTCAAACATAGTATCTAGTAACGTATTCTCTAATATAGAGCGTAATCCACGAGCTCCTGTTTTTCGCTCTATCGCTTTCTCAGCTATTGCCTCTAATGCATCGTCGGTGAAGGTTAGTTTAGTATCCTCAATCTCAAAAAGTCGTTGATATTGTTTAATTAAAGCATTCTTGGGCTGGGTCAAAATCGTAACAAGAGCATCTTTATCCAAGTCCTCCAATGTAGCAAGAACAGGTAAACGCCCAACAAATTCTGGGATTAGCCCAAATTTCAATAGATCTTCAGGTTCTAGTTGCTTAAATATCTCCCCAATACCACTTTCATCAATATCACGCACATCGGCGCCAAAGCCCATAGCACTGCCCTTGCCGCGTTGAGAAATCACTTTATCCAAGCCAGCAAAAGCGCCACCACATATAAATAATATATTTGTTGTATCTACCTGTAAAAATTCCTGCTGAGGGTGTTTTCTTCCGCCTTGCGGCGGTACGCTCGCAACCGTACCTTCCATTAACTTTAGTAAAGCCTGCTGAACCCCTTCACCGGAAACATCTCTGGTGATAGAGGGATTCTCTGATTTTCTAGTAATTTTATCGACTTCATCAATATAAACTATACCGCGTTGAGCGCGCTCAACATTATATTCAGCCGACTGAAGAAGTTTTAAGATAATGTTCTCAACATCTTCTCCCACATAGCCAGCTTCAGTTAATGTAGTAGCATCAGCCATCGTAAAAGGAACATCTAATATACGAGCAAGAGTTTGTGCTAACAAAGTTTTTCCACACCCCGTTGGGCCAATTAAAAGAATATTAGACTTTGAGAGCTCTATATCACTGGATTTTGATGAGTGATTGAGTCTTTTGTAATGATTATGTACGGCTACTGACAGCACCCTTTTAGCCATTTCTTGGCCTATCACGTAGTCATCCAAAACATCACAGATTTCTCGTGGCGTAGGAACTCCGTCAGTAGATTTTAAACCAGTTGCTTTAGTTTCTTCACGAATTATGTCCATGCATAATTCGACACATTCATCACAGATAAAGACAGTCGGGCCAGCAATAAGCTTCCGAACCTCATGCTGGCTTTTTCCACAAAAGCTGCAGTAAAGGGTATTTTTGCTATCCGAACCTGACCTAGATGACATATTACTCCTTTCAAAGCCCTAAAGTTCTATTATTACAGCCTTCTTCTTTACTTTAATTGTAGGGCACTCAGTAGCAAGCTACAATGGTATTTTAAATTTTTATAATTAGCTATTGTATTATTTTTCATCATCACTTGTACGCTTTGTCACGATTTCATCAATGAGGCCCCACTCCTTAGCATCTTCAGGAGACATAAAGTTATCCCGTTCAAGGGCTGCTTCGACAGTCTCAAATTTTTGTCCAGTATGATGAACATAGATTTCATTCAATCGTTTCTTGAGCTTTAAAGTTTCTTCAGCGTGTATCATTATATCGGTCGCCTGCCCTTCATAACCACCAGAAGGTTGATGAACCATCACTCGGCTGTTTGGTAGCGAGAAACGCATACCCTCCTCCCCAGCAGTCAGCAAAAGCGATCCCATGGAGGCCGCTTGCCCTATAACAAGTGTAGATACTTTTGGCTTAATATACTGCATTGTATCATAAATGGACAAACCTGAAGTCACTACTCCACCCGGGCTGTTTATGTACATACTTATATCTTTGGTAGGGTTTTCAGCCTCAAGGTGAAGCAGTTGAGCCACTACCAAACTAGACATTCCATCATGAACTGGACCATTTAGAAAAATAATACGTTCTTTAAGCAGTCTTGAGAAAATATCATATGCTCTTTCGCCACGACTAGTTTGTTCCACAACCATAGGAACTAAGGTATTCATATAAACGTCAATTGGATCTTTCATAGATTCTCTGCCTATTATTTTGTAAAGTTCATTTATTGTTCTAGTATTAGCAAAGGGTGGCTGCAATAGCTCAAGCCTAAAAGATTTTATCAAAACTACAGTTTTTCTGGTATCTCTTCTAAAATGCAGGTTCTTGCTAGATAATTAACTTAACTTTACATTTTACATCGCGCGTGGATTAATTCACATGATAAATGATAAATTTGTTTCTAAAGGTGCTGCAAGTTTTACCCTAGATGACAATAGGGAAAAGCAAGTATTTTATTTTTTATTACTACCAAAATTAACAATGCTTGCTTTCAGCTCTGCATTAGAGCCTTTAAGAATTGTCAACCAGCTGACACAAAAAGAGATTTATAATTGGCATATCCTAACACCTGGAAATATGCCTGTTACTTGCTCAAACGGGGTGGTTATAAATCCAGACACAGAATTAGAGGACGTTCAAAAAAATGCTACCATTTTTGTCTGTTCGGGTGTGGAGCCCATGTTTACTGCGGATAAGCAAGTTATTAATTGGATTCGCAAACAACACAGAATGGGATCTAAATTTGGAGGAATTTGTAGTGGCGCCTATGCTCTAGCTAAGGCTGGAATAATCGGACCCTCCAAATTTACTCTACACTGGGAAAACCAACCGGGTTTTATTGAGACTTTTCCAGAGCTATCACCAACACAAAGTCTTTTTGAAATTGAAAAAAACTTAATTACCTGCGGTGGTGGGAGTGCTGCGACTGATATGATGTTGCATTTAATAGAGGAAAGCTTAGGGAGGGAGGTCGCGATTGTTGTTGCGGATATGTGCATTCACAAAAGAGCAAGTGGTCAAAAGGCTCCACAAAAATCCTCGTTATCCGTAGCACTTGGATCCCGCAATCTTCATCTTATTTCGGCTATTCAAGTAATGACGGAAACTGTAGAAGAACCCTTACCATTAGTTAAAATGTGTGAAATTCTAAAAATATCTCGTCGTCAATTAGAGCGGCTATTTAAACGGTATACACAACAATCTCCAATCCAGTTTTACTACTCTCTGCGGCTTGAAAAAGCGCATGCACTTTTAAATGAAACAAATATGTCAATAACAGAAATAGCAACAGCGACAGGCTTCAATAGCGTATCTCATCTATCACGCCAATTTAAGGCAAAATATAGTATCTCCCCCACTTCTTTCCGAAAAGGTTGGCATCTGAACACTTGATTGAATTTTTAATAAACCCTTCTAATTCAAAGAGAGTTGTTAGATTACGAGATGACATGAATAATCATAAAATTATACCTACTAGAGAAGCTGGCCTCGAACGGTTGAAGGCTTTCTTACCTTCAGCTGGCAAAAACTACGCCGCGTTTAGAAACTATGATCTCGGTCAAGAGAAACATTTTAATGTGTCGATGCTTTCTCCCTACATACGTCACCGAGTTTTAACCGAAACCGAAGTCTTAAAATCTGTCCTTCAGTCGCATTCACAAAAAAGCGCAGAGAAATTTATACAAGAGATATTCTGGCGAACTTATTGGAAGGGCTGGTTAGAGATGAGGCCAACAGTTTGGGCTGAATACTGTTCCAACCTAAATAAGCTCTATGATCAATTACAAACACAATCTGGCCTTCGAAGATCTTGGGAGGATGCCTGCTCAGGAAACACTGGTATAGATTGCTTTGATAGCTGGGCGAAAGAATTGTTTGAAATAGGCTATTTACACAATCATTCCAGAATGTGGTTTGCGTCTATTTGGATCCATACACTGGAGCTCCCTTGGGAGCTCGGAGCAGATTTTTTCCTCCGTCATTTACTGGATGCTGACCCCGCATCGAATACTTTGAGTTGGCGGTGGGTTGGTGGAGCTCAAACTATTGGGAAGACGTATATGGCTTCTGCGCAAAACATTCAAAAGTTCACAAAAGGCCGCTTTTACCCAAGAAATTTATCCCGAACTCCTAAAATGATCCAGAGCAGCAATAATCCTGATCGGCTACCTATTTCATTTGATGCTGTTCCAGATAATCCCAAAAATTATGCAATTTTGCTTCATTGGGAAGACATGGATTGGTCAGGATTAAAAGACCTCCTACCAAATGCAAAAAAAATATTCTGTTTGGTTCCAAATAACGAGCCAAAACCATTAATTGCATCTAATTTACAACAAAATTTTAGAAAAAAATTAGTAGACGACTCTTTAATGCGTTGGCAAAAGAACTTTGGATCAGTTAAATTTATAGAGAACTTAGAGGCTTTGAAAAGTGATGCCTTTGACTCCATTTTTACGAATTATATCACAGTGGGTCATACACGCGACTTTATACAAAACTTTGACTGGGGAAGTACAAAATTGATTAAAATCGCACACGACTATGACCGCAGAACCTGGCCTCATGCAACCCATGGATTTTTCCGGTTTAAGGACCAAATAGGGAATTTTTTATTAGCTTTGAATTAATACTATCGTACAAATTCAAATAATATAATTGTAAAACGAGTTTTTATTTAACCCCCAAGTTGACATGGGGGTTAAATAAATATCAATTTATTAGCTAAACATATCAGCGGTAATACCAGAATACCAACCGATAGACTCTTCGTAGGTTGCTTTTCTTAGATCTGCCGCTTCGCCAGTTTTACTTACAAAGCCATCTATTTTAGCAATTTTCTCGTCAGTAGCTTCGTAAGTAGCTCCCACTTTTACACCATCATTAGTGTCAATCAACGACCAACATGTGTTAGAGAATTTAGCAGGAAATACTTTAGAACCTGTCAGTGCTCCTCGAACTGCCATAGCAGCCACTTTTGCTTGTGAGTTCGCTGAATATCCAGATTTAGGCATATCGCCTTGTGCGGAAGCATCTCCAAGCACATGGATGTTTTCATCAATTCGACTTTGCATCGTATGCCCCGATACTGGCGCCCAATTCCCTTCGGTGATACCAGCGATTTCACAAATCCTACCTGCTTTCATAGCGGGTATTACGTTACAGGCATCAACCTTTGTAACTTCTCCATCTATTGTCACAGTCATTGCATCTGGATCAACAGAGACATTACCACCTCCAAATTCAGATCCAATCCAGTCAATCATTCCAGAATAATGGTTGCCCCACCCTTCTTGAAATAAACCCATTTTAGAAAATTTTGGTTTTGGATCAGCCACTATTATTTTAGCTGTTGGATTTTTTGCCTTAAGTAGATGAGCGGTCATTGAAATGCGCTCATATGGCCCTGGAGGGCATCGGTATGGATTAGGTGGTGCTACCATCGCAAAAATACCACCTTGAGGCATCGCTTCAATCTGAGCTTTTAGCAGTTCTGTTTGAGAACCAGCTTTATAAGCATGTGGCATTTTGTTTTGAGCATTTATAGTCCAGCCTTCGACTGATCCATCAATGAAATCAATTCCAGGTGACAAAATTAAGCGATCATAATTTAATGTCGAACCACCAGCTAAACTTACAGTCTTTGCACCTCTGTCTATACCAACAGCCCAATCATGTACCACGTTGATACCGTATTCGGTAGCAAGGTTACCATAGCTGTGACCGATACTATCCAAAGTTCTAAACCCACCGATGTATAGGTTAGAAAAAAAGCAGGTATAATAACTTCTTGTTGGCTCAACCAAAGTTACATCGATTGCACCTTTACTGTCTTTTGCAATATAACGGGCAGCGGTTGCACCGCCTGCACCACCGCCAACGACAACAACCCTTGGCTTGCCACTGGCCATAACGGTTGGTGCAGTTAATGCAGCAGCTATTGCAGCACTACTCCCTATAAAATTTCGTCTGTCTAATTTCATGTTTTACCTCCCATTGAAAACATTAATTTAGTCCTTCAAAATATGCAGCCAACGCTGCAATTTCTTCATTCGATAGTCTTTTTGCCATCATTTGCATAACTGGGTTTTTACGTACTTTCTGTTTATACTCATGCAATGCAATTATTATATCCCGCTTCGATACTCCAATGATGGATGGCACACCAGGAGCTGAGCCCTCTACCTTGTGACATGTCTTACAATCACTCGCTAAATACTCACCGTATTCGGGATCACCCACGATGTTTAGGATTTCAGCTGGCAATTCAATTTCCGCAGAATACACTAAACCTGAATAAAAAAAGCAAACTATCGCTGTAAGTATTCCTTTTAAATGGCACGGCATTCTTTATATTAATCTCTCGCTAGCTAATTTATTATGTTATTTCAGCAAAAAAGTCTCAATAATTCAACATTTTTATGTATTCTTTGTTTTCAGCAAATTTCACGAGCCATCATCTTCGGGTGTCACGTCCAGAACACGCGCCCGCATCGAAACCTCAACATTCAGTTTACAATCTTCCATACATGGATCTCTACTAAATAACGGGTATTCTGTCACATTCCTATCATCAATGATAAAACCCTCTGCGTTAGGCATTTCCACGTCTAAGAAGTTTTCATTTGATAAAACAAAGTCTTCATCATCGATGATATCATTCGAATAAAGAATGTAAGCCAGCATCGCATAAACATCATCATCACTTAAACTTTGTGCATACCCGAATGGCATCGATCTGTGAATATAATCCCACGCAGTTGAAAGATAGGGCCAATATGAGCCTACAGTTTTTAAAGGATCTTCGTCTGCAAGAGTACCCTCTCCGCCAGCTAACTCTGGCCATCTATCTACACCCTCTGCAAAATCCCCATGACAGGCTCCACATTGTTCAGAAAATATTTCTTCGCCATAGCTCACAGAACCTGAACCGACGGGAAGCCCTGTTCCATCAGGCGCAATTTCTAAATCCCAGGCAGTTATTTCCTCGTCCAAAGCTTTTCTTCCCAAACCCAACGTACCGCCTAACTCTCTTGGTGCATTAGATGCATTAGCAGCGGCTATAATTCTTAAATCAAAATCATATTCGGCATTTACCGTTCTTGGTTTAGTAGGTAATTTGGTAATATTCCTGTCGGCAAAGTTATAGGCCAGGGAAAAAATAAAAACTAAGCTCAAACTTGACAGAAAAAATAAGTTACGAGACTTCGACATTTTCAACCTCCCCACCTTTCTTTACCCACCATGTTTGAATGCAATTATTATGATAAATCGAATTAAGGCCACGGACTTTTCTCAACTGCTCTTTGGTCGGCTGAACATATCCAGTCTCATCATGTGCTCGACTTTGAAGAAACATCTCCTTACCATTCCAATCAATATCTAAATAAAAACGTGTTAAAGCCTTTGTCTCTCCAGGCTTTGCAAGTCTTGCTTGATACCAATTCTTACCACCATCGAGAGTAACATCAACGCGAGTTATAGCGCCGTGCCCTGACCAGGCTAAACCAGACACAACTAACGGGCCAGATTTGTGTTTAATGGGGGCTTGTGGGCTTGGAGATGTTATCACAGATTTAGCATCCATGACCCATGTCCACTTCCTGGATGTGCCGTCTGCCAACGTGTCAGTGTATTTGGATGTTTCTTCACGACTTTCTATGGGTTGATCCGTTACCTCGACGCGTCGCAACCACTTTACCCACATGTTGCCTTCCCAACCAGGTACGACTAGTCTAACAGGATAGCCATGCTCTTTACGCAAAGCCTCACCATTTGCCTTGAAAGCCACAAAAACATCATCCAGAGCTTTTTCTATTGGGATAGAGCGGCCATTGGATGATGCATCGGCACCTTCAACAAAGACCCACGAACCCTCGGGTTTTATTCCAGCTTCGTTAAGTAGAGTACGTAACGGAATACCTGTATACTCCATGTTGTGAATCATACCGTGGGTAAATTGAGCCCCATTCAATTGGGCTCCAGCCCATTCCATTCCCGTATTGGCAGCACATTCACAAAAGTATACGTGGTTCTCTCTAGGAAACCGCTCAAGATCTTCATAAGTGAAAATCAATGGTTTCTCTACCAACCCATTAATCATAAGCCTGTAGTCTTCTTTTCTAAGTTCTATAGCTCCTGAATGATGCCTTTCAAAAGCACACCCTTGAGGAGTGATTGTTCCATCCAGTGCGTGGATGGGGGTGAAATTCACTGAACTAATTGTATCCGCGGTGAGCCACTCTACATTTCTGCGAACAACATCAGATTCAAAATCAATCGGCAGTCCGTATGGTGTAGCGTCTACACCATCACCAGTAAACTGAGCCCATTCCTGCATTTCAGTAATCAATGGATCTGGTTCGCTTGCATTTGCTGTCGTACTGGCAGTCAAAGCGGCGCCCCCGACTGCTACTGAGCCTTTTAAAAAAGATCGTCTGGAAGTCTTTATTTTTGTCATATTTATATCAATCTCCAACCAATAGAAAAGCGCATTAAGCGCCTATTACTTGAACAGAATTATTAGGGTTAACTTTTACAATACCATTTCGGCGAATATAATTTTCCACCAGGTCCCAAACCTGCGGTCCCTCCGTACCCTCATTAATTGAAGCCCATCCGGCCACTACATAGTTTTTATAGGGATCAATCTTTTCTCCAGTTTTAAGAAGTGTTAAATCAGTTATTCTCTCACCTTGGGGCTTGTTAATATCTATTCGGTATCCCATACCACCAATACGAACCATGTCTCCACCCTGTTGGTAGTAAGGATCTGGGTTAAAAAGGTTATCGGCAACATCTTCTAAAATTATGTGTATGAATTCACCGGTCATCTCAGTTCGGTAGACCTTGCCGTAGCTCATGGAAGTAACATTCCAGATATCTTCTCTGGTAATGTCTTGTCCTGGCAAAATCGAGGGACCCCACCTTACACCCGGTGACATCGAAATATCTGCTTCACGCTCCTCGATTAAAGCCTGACATATCAAGTCATCCCAAGTACCATTAAAATTTCCTCTGCGATAAAGCAAACTTTCAGACTGTCCAATTACTTCAGACAATTGATCGATATAAGGTGCTCTTTCTCCATCAATGAGAGCGGCCATGTCGGGATCCGGTGTAATAACATCCGAAAAAATCGGTATCAACTTATGTTTGAACCCCATCATCTGCCCGTTACGAACATCCAAATCGATCCTACTTACAAACTTACCGTTGGATCCAGAAGCTACTATTACCGTATCATTGACCAATACTGGCTCTGGAAGAGCGTCATGAGTATGACCTGATAGGATAATATCAATGCCAGTTACAATGCTGGCCATCTTTTTATCTACGTCAAAACCATTGTGAGATAAAACTACAACAAGATCTGCGCCTAATCCACGAACTTCGTCAACCATCGCCTGCATGTTTTCATCTCTAATTCCAAAACTGTACTCTGGAAACATCCAGCTTGGATTGGCAATGGGCATATATGGAAACGCTTGACCTATGACGGCAATTTTTGACCCTCCTCGCTCAAAAAATGTATAAGGCTTAAAATACTCTGCTGGTTCATCCCATTCAGCGTCAAATATGTTTTGACCTAATGCAGGAAAGGGAAGAGTATCAATTATTTCATGTACTCGGTCAGAACCTAGGGTAAATTCCCAGTGGAATGTCATAGCCTCTGTATTGAGCGCGTTCATAACATTAACCATGTCCTGGCCTTGGGTATGGTGACACGTATATGAACCGTGCCAGGTATCACCTCCGTCCAAGAGAATAGCATCTGGCCTATCAGCTCTGATGGATTTAACTACGGTCGCTACTCTATCTAAACCACCTACACGACCATATTCTCTTGCTAGAGCAGAAAAATCGTTATGTGTTAATGCATAGTGGGAACGGCTTCCATCATCTATTCCGTACATCTTTCTAAAATTAGCGCCAGTAATGTGTGGGACCTGGCCAAGAGCACTTCCTACACCAAGATTAATCTCTGGCTCACGAAAGTAAATTGGCTTGAGCTGTGCATGAATGTCGGTAATGTGAATGAGCGACACATTTCCGTATGTGTCAAACCGCAACAAATCATCTTGAGACAGTTTTTGTTGCGCTGCAAGCTTTGAAAACGAACCAAAACCAGAGGCTCCATAAATTGCTGATGTTGCCATTCCTACTTGTAGAAAATCTCGACGGGAAAACATAGTCTACACTCATTTATTATAAATTACATATTCGCATATTTGAATTTGTTTTGCAACAAAAACCCCCAGCCCATTTCTGGGCTGGAGTTTTCAAATTTAGTTTCGGACTGAAGGGGTCTCGATCATCAATCCGTTTGAGCGAGAAGCAACGTACAGTTCGAGGGCCTTGAATTCATCACTTCCCTCTTTGAAAGGTGTTGCTCTGATATTCTTCATACAACCCTTAAATCGACCGTGAATTGTATTAAGTTTGGCATTTTTCAGACGATATGTAGGAAATCCATTAATTTGACCCTGAGATAGATGGTCAGCCCTAATCATATTACCATAATTATCTTCATGGCAATTAGAGCAAGACATATCTAACTGACCAACCCTCTGATAATATAACTCTTTACCTTTTTCCCACATACTTGTAGCAGGGCCATTTATTGCAACGTCAACTGTCATTCCCCGTGACTGAAGGCCAATCAAACCGATCATTCCAGCCATTTTACCACCAGACCATTTCCATTTCTCAGCACCCATTCTTTCAGTTCGGCAATTGTTGACTAATTCGGGTATCGTCTCCAATTCGCCACTGCCGTTCACCCTTGGCATAGAAGCTCTTAAACCTTTAAAAACTTCTGGGGATTCATGACATGATACGCACGCCTTTCCAGCTGACCCGTCCACTGCGTTAAAAGTATCAATGGCCTGATCAATAAAAACAAATGCTGGATTATCAAAATCATCCATTTGAAGTGCCTGTGTTTCATCAGTTCTAAATGTCCATCCAGAATAAATTGTATCAACATTTTCTAAATGCGCTGGCGCCGCTACCGATGTCACGAACGGCTCCTCATTAATAGTAAGCTGTGAGTCCTCACCTGCAATTGTAACAATAGGCGTTGCTACAAGTCCTGCCATCGCAAGTATTATTTTTATAAGCTTCATAACTTTTCTCCCAATAAAAGTTGCACAATTTATCCTACCCAAAGCAATATTATGCCATTTCTACTTTCTTTTTAGTCTCATATACCGACCCATCATCATCGTACCAAGTAAAGTGAAATTCACCTGCTTCAGGAACAACGGCATCAAATGAAAAATACGGGTTGGTTGAAATAGCTCCACCCATCTCAACATCTACTACTGTTTTACCATTAAATGCGCACGTGAAACGATGAATAATTGAACGAGGAATCTTATTACCATCACTATCTTTTCGTTGACCACTCTCCATTTTGTGGCTGATCAATGTTTTCAAAGTCACCATTTCTCCCGCTGATGCAGTTTTAGGAACCTTAACTCTTGGTTTTACACCTTTTGCCATTGTAATATCTCCTCTTTAGCCGCCGCAGCCGCCAATTGTTACTTTTACCATTTTTGAGACTGCTGCAAAAGAGCCATCAGCCATTTCTGCAACTGCTACTACATCTTGAGTGCCAGCCAAACGAATTCGCGTAGTTGCCGCTTGCGCAGCTGCTCCATCGCCAAACTTAAATTTAGCTACACCTGGCAAAGGGTTTCCAGCAGCCATAATTGTAATTACTACGGCACCTGGCGCATCCACAGAAATTGGAACTGTGTTTCCATTTTCAGCAATTTCAGGTGCAGTGAGGTCTATGCCTGATGTGGCTGCATCTGCTCCACCTGTAACACCCATTATTAACTCATTTACAGGTATTGCCGCTGATGACAGCGACGGTAAAATAGTTGTAAGCGCGGCCGCTCCACCTATCACCATTGTATCACGTCTTGTGACTTCCATTATACTCTCCTTTTATACAGTAGCAGCTTATTCTTTTAAGGTCGAAAGATAAGCCAAGACATCTTCAACTTCTTGTGCTTCAAGTATTGTTTTCCCGATAAACTTTTTCAAAGTTCTGTTATACCCTGCGTCTTTGTAAAATGCTGGCATAATAGTACCTTCGAACATCATTTTGGAATTCACCAGAATACCTCTTAACGCTTCCGTTTCATAACGATCTGCCACACCATCAAGCTCTGGCCCAACCTCACCGTGAAATGTTTGCTCGCTCATTTCAGTATTCACGTGGCATGCTAGGCAATTACCTTTTTTTCGGTTCATGAACAACTTCCGACCGTTTGCTGCATCACCTGCAACCCCAGTCAGAGATGCTTGAATTTCTCCACTCTCTCCAAATTGTACGTCCGAAGGCGCAATTGATCCCGCGAAGGAAGCACTGCCCAGTAACGCTGCTGCAAATGCAGTCTTTGCAAATAGTTTCATATTACCTCCCTAAGCTACAGTAAGGTTACCCTACCTTGCTGCTCTCAGCATAGGACACAAAATATGAATCGCGCAACAACAAATTCCAAAAATTGAATAACTATATTTTTTGATATCTCTAGTCAGATTTGGCAGCGCGTCTTTCATTAACCATTCTGGCATGGTATCTCTGAAAATCCTCATCATTATCAAGGAGATAACGCTCTTCGCGCACCCATGTAAAAAGATCTAAAGTTGTACCTGGATGAAAGGCCCCCGGCATCATTGCCACCGCTGCTTGTTGTGCAGTAGCATCTGCCTTTACCTCTTGAGGTAGAAAAATAATTGAAGGTGTGAATAGAATCCCCCATTTTCGTGCCATATCTTTTTCGGGCAAGATTTCACCATCAAAATCTGTAACCTCAATATCTCCATGAAGATTTAACTGCACCACAAAAAAATTATCCTCAATGTAATTTGAAATATTTTCTTTTGAAAAAACCTCTTTGTGCATCTTAGTGCAATATATGCAGCCAATTTGCTCAAAAAATAAAACTAGCCGCTTCCCTTCAGCGTTTGCCTCTTCTAAATCCTCACGCAAATCCTTAAAAGTATCTTGCATCCATTTTGTCTTATGAAGACCATCATCTCCAACCTCTAGAGCTATAACTTGAGTAACAAAAAGTGGGGACATAGCGAGTAGTAAAATTTTTAAAAACTTATTGAACATCGTTTTATACTCCAAACAAATTAGGGAAAGAGACCAACATCCAGTTGGCTAAACCATTAATTGAGTCAGTTATCAAAAGGCCTGCAAAAAAGATTAGTAGCAACCCCATAAACTTTTCTACGTAACCAAGATAGGAACGAAACCGTGCCATAAAATGCAGAAAAGGATTTATGAACCAGGCGGCAATTGTAAAAGGCATGGTCAAACCGACCCCAAAAACAAACAATAACAGCAAACCGCGATAAGCTGTTGTTTCCAATGAGGCCGTCATAATAACAGCAGTTAACACCCCCCCGACACACGGTGTCCAACCTGCAGCGAATGCAACACCAACGACAAAGGAGCCCAGTACATTCATCTTCCGAGTATCTCCAAATTGAATTTGAAACTGACGATCTAGAAATGCAATTTTTATGATTCCTAAGAAATGAAGGCCCATTATTAAAATGATTGCAGCAGCCACCCATCTGAATTCATCTTGATAACTGCGAAAGGTTTGCGAAATAGAAAATGCCGCTGCACCTAGAAGAACGAAAACGCTTATAATCCCAAACGAAAAGCTAATTGAAGATATTAAGGCGCGTCTTCGAATATCATACGGCGTGGTATCATTCGCCTTCAGAGCTGCAAGACCAGATCCTGCCATGTAACTCAAATAAAAAGGGACAATCGGCAATATACAAGGAGAGAAGAAAACAACTAATCCGCCAATGAAAGCTCCCCATACTGAGACGTCCAACATTGGCAAATCCTTGTCTAATTCACATATTCATATTATAGAAGATGTAAGAAGTTGCGTCAATCACGGCTTAGCTCCATGAGAATTTTACTAAAATCACTTACATTCTTCACACTGGCACTTTTTTTGAGTTCTAATTTTCTAAACGCAGCCGATAAGTTCAATCTAATCTACGTTGAGCAGCAGGGATGTATTTATTGTGAGATATGGGATGAAGAATTATCCGCTATTTATCCAAAGACTGATGAAGGAAACTTTGCCCCATTAGTGCGAGTTGACATTAGTGAGTATGAAGAAAAAATTGAATTTGTTAACCCCGTTGTTTTCACACCTACCTTCATACTTACAAAAAATTTAAGAGAAATCGCTCGAATAGAAGGGTATATTGGGGACGATTTATTTTGGGGAATGCTGGAAGTGGTACTTAAACGAGAAACAAATTTTGACGAAGATTTAATAAAAGTAAATGAATAAAATCAAATAGAAATTGAACGCAAAAGCAATTTAGACTAACTTAAAGCAGACTTAAGGATTGAATTGTAATGACACTCCCAGTCATAACAGAGAATATGTCAGAGGACGAACTGGACGCTGTCGTGGAAAAAGCTACTAGTGCGTCTGCTTTTTTAAAGGCGATAAGTCATGAAGGACGTCTGATGATTTTATGTCATTTGGTTTCCGGTGAAAAAACTGTGACAGAACTTGAAGATCTTATTTCAGCAAGACAAGCCGCAGTATCACAACAGTTATCACGGCTGAGGCTTGAGGGACTTGTAGTTCCAAGACGCGATGGGAAAACTATTTATTATCGCCTCGCCGACGATAAGCCTAAACGCGTGCTAGAAGTGGTATATGACCTCTTTTGTGCTGAGAAAGATGATTAATATTGTTGTTTTGATCTGCAAGTAGAAGATCACCTACTAATGTGGGAGTAGTATACGCTATGCTTGAGGCTCTGGATGGAAATGAACTTTCGGCTCTTATTGGTTTAATCGGAGGTATTCTTTTAGGATTAGCGGCTCGCATGGGTAGATTTTGTACACTTGGAGCAATTGAAGATGCAACTTATGGTGGCTCACAAATAAGGATCCGCATGTGGGCAATCGCACTCGGCCTTAGCATTATATCCGTGCACTTTTTATCAAATTTTGGACTAATTAATAGTTTAGAAAGTCTATACCTTTCCAGTGAATGGAACCCATATTCTTCAATAGTAGGAGGTCTTCTTTTTGGATATGGAATGGCAATCTGTGGCAATTGTGGATATGGAGCTCTAGCTCGTCTCGGAGGAGGTGACTTACGCTCATTTGTAATTGTTTTAGTGATGGGAGTTTCTGCTTATATCACCATATCCGGGCCACTAGCAAAAACACGCGTGAGCTTATTTCCTGTGATGCCACTGGAGTCTCCCACCCCACCAAGTTTATCATACCTTGGGTTTCATAGCTTTGGAATTAATCCAGTACTTGGAGGTTCAATAATAGGAGTAATTTTTCTAATTTACGGCTTTTATAACTGGAAAAACAAAATACAATGCAGCTCTATTTTTTGGTCGGTAATTGTAGCGATAGCTATTGTTGCTGGGTGGCTAGGGACATCATGGGTAGCTTCGATATCATACGAGCCAAGTGCAATTCAGTCTTTCACATTTGTTGCACCAGTAGGTGAAACTATTCTTTACGCCATGTACGGAAGTGCCATGAATATAAAGTTTGGTATCGGAGCAGTACTCGGAGTACTAATTGGTGCGTTTATCGGCTCTCTGATAAAAGGTCATTTTCGCTGGGAAGCATGTGAAGACCCACGAGAACTGAAGCGTCAAATCCTTGGCGCCTCAATAATGGGAGTTGGCGCTGTAATATCTTTCGGCTGCTCTGTTGGCCAAGGCTTAACAGCATTCAGCACTCTAAGTTATTCTGCTCCAATAACATTATTCTGCATATTTGTAGGAGCGCGAATTGGTCTTTTTCAACTGATTGAGGGATTTCGGCTAGCCGAGTGAGCGGTCTCTTCATTCACTTCTTTCAATCGTGCCACGTAGCGAGCCAGCGTATCAATCTCTAAGTTTAAATGGTCACCAATTTTTGAAGAGCCCCAAGTAGTTACTTCTTTAGTATGTGGAATTACATTTACTCCAAATTTTGATGAATGAACCTCGTTTACAGTTAGAGAAGTTCCATTTAGGGCGACCGACCCTTTTGGAGCAATAAATTTTTGCAAATCTGAGGGTGCTAAAAAAACAAACCTAGTACTGTCGCCTTCATCCTTCATATCGACTATTTCAACGACCCCGTCGACATGCCCAGACACTATATGCCCCCCAAGCTCATCTCCAACTCTAAGAGCTCTTTCCAGGTTAAGGCTCGTTCCAATCACCCATGTGTTAAATTTCAAGTGGGTCTTTTCAACACTTTCTGCGCTAATCTCTACGTCAAACCAATTAGAACCAGTATTGATTACTGTTAAACAAATTCCGTCACATGCAATAGAAGCACCGATCGCTACAGTACTCATATCATAATTTGTCTCTACACGTGCCCTTAAATCGCCTCGCTTTTCAAGCTCAATAATTCTTCCTATGTCGGTTATTATTCCAGTGAACATGCTACAATCCTTCCGACCTATTTTTTGAAAATTAGAATTTCAATACCTAACTAATCTGGATATCTGGAACTTACCTAGTTAAAAGCAAGATTAGAAGTGCTAGTTTCAAACTAAATTGTTATGATTTTTATACTTTTCTAGAGCTTGATTATTTTACAAACCATCGGGTCATTATATCACCACCCAGAGTTACGGATTCCATTAACTCTAAACGTCTAGCGTCTTGGAGTTTATCAAGTCCTAACGATGCAACTGTCGGCAAACCATCCTCTCCTATAATGATTCCTGCTGTGAAAATAATCAATTCATCTACAAGATTGTTTGACAGCAAGCCTGCGGCTAGATTACTCCCACCTTCGCAATAAACTGAAGTAAGCCCTTCAAGTGCCAAGTTTTTAAGTGCGTTTTTGAGTACAATCTTACCATTGTTAGATTTTGCTTCCAGCAGCTTTGCTCCCTCTTTGGCCCATGTCTCTTTTGTTCCTTCATTTGTATCAGCACCATGGATGATCCAAGTGGGATGTGCCTTCATAGAAGTGAATATTCTGCTATCGTGAGGTAGGTTGATTTTATTCGAAATTAGCACTCGAACAGGGTTTGCTGAACGCGCAATATTTCTTACAGTCAGTCTTGGATTATCTTTCCGAACGGTTCCTGCACCAACCATTATTGCGTCGTTAGACGATCGTTGAAGGTGGACTACTTCTCGCGATTTCTCATTTGTAATCCACTGACTGTCACCTGTTCGTGTAGCAATCCGCCCATCAAGACTAGTTGCTAATTTTAAAGTTACCTTAGGTCTACTTTCGTTAATTTTAGTCAAAAAACCACTATGATCATATTTTGCTTTTTCAGAAAGAACCCCAGTTGTGACTTTAATTCCAGCTGATTTTAACATTAACAAACCAGAACCGTTCACACGCGGATCATCATCTCTAATTGCCACTACAACATGGGCAACACCTGCATCTATTAGAGCTTTTGCACAAGAACCTGTCTGGCCCTCATGCGAGCAGGGCTCCAATGTTACAAAAACAGTTGCTCCTTCAGCCCGATTACCAGCTTGGGCCAATGCCTGAGTCTCGGCATGTGGCCTACCACCATCCCCAGTATTTCCTCTCCCAACTACAACACCATCGTCCACAATAACGCAGCCGACTGAGGGATTAGGCCAGGTTTTACCAAGCCCGCGGCGACCAAGAGACAAAGCTACAGACATATAATGTTCATAAGCCAATGACTGACTAACCATGCTAAAGGCTATTCTTCGACTGGTTTTGGGCGTAGCTCACTAACAAATTTGTCAAAATCATCTGGGTTTTGAAAATTCTTATAAACACTCGCAAACCGAACATAGGCAACAGTGTCAATCCGCGCCAAGGATTCCATAACAATTTCACCAATTTGATTGGAGGGAATATCTGTTTCGCCCGAGCTTTCCAATCTGCGCACAATTCCAGAGATCATTTGATCCATGCGCTCATGCTCAACTGGTCTCTTTTGCAGCGCAATTCGAATAGATCTTTCAAGCTTTGCTCTATCAAATTCTTCTCGACGCCCACTAGACTTTATGACTACTAGGTCCCGCAATTGCACCCGCTCATACGTTGTAAATCGGCCTCCGCAAGCGGAGCAAAATCTTCGTCTGCGAATTGATACATGATCTTCAGCAGGCCTGGAGTCCTTGACTTGAGTATCAATATTACCACAAAAAGGGCAGCGCATTGATCTTCCTTTCAATCAGTTTCATCGAGCATGGGCTGTTGTTCCCAGCTTTCTACCAACAACATATTGTGTCATCATACTATTTGATACACTTTTTTTTCTTCTAGTAAAATTATATGTCGCTTTGCAGCTTTGCTACAACTTCTCTAATCTTTGGAGCTTTCCTATGTTCAAATAAATATATGCCTTGCCATGATCCTAGAGCCAATTCGCCTTTTATTACAGGAATGGTCAAGGAAACTTGACCCAGAGAGGC
Source organism: Candidatus Salinivivens marinus (assembly GCF_965655845.1). Lineage (NCBI taxonomy): Bacteria > Pseudomonadati > Pseudomonadota > Alphaproteobacteria > Rhodobacterales > Paracoccaceae > Candidatus Salinivivens > Candidatus Salinivivens marinus. The sequence goes on along the minus strand of NZ_CBFHHX010000004.1, from coordinate 157,248 downwards.
TTTTATATGCGCTGGCATGTCATCTTCACCCTCGTACCGGTGTGTAAGGTAACTCATGCTGGGATCTGAACTTGACGAAACTAATCGCTGAAAAAAATTATTCAGATCGGTTTTTACTTCCGGATCAAAATTCTCCTGAATGAGTAGACTTGCGGAAGTATGTTTCACAAACAGATGCAATATACCGTCACCAAAAACCCAACTCTTTAGGTCATCGGTAAACTCATAAAGGCCTGATCCCTTTGTATTGATTACGATCTTTTTAAGTTTCGCCAAATTTCCTGTTTACCACTAAAATTAACGCTCTACTGGTCCAAGAAACTTCTTAACTTACGAGACCGACTAGGATGTTTCAGTTTCCTAAGAGCTTTGGCTTCAATTTGCCTAATCCGCTCTCTCGTCACACTGAATTGCTGGCCTACTTCTTCTAACGTGTGATCAGTATTCATACCAATACCAAACCTCATTCGCAAAACACGTTCTTCACGAGGCGTTAGTGATGATAATACTCTAGTCGTCGTTTCTTTAAGATTTTCTTGAATCGCACTGTCGAGAGGCAGAACTGCATTTTTATCTTCTATAAAATCTCCAAGCTGACTATCCTCCTCATCACCAATAGGCGTTTCGAGTGAGATAGGTTCTTTAGCAATTTTCATAACCTTGCGAACTTTTTCAAGCGGCATCTGTAGCTTTTCTGCCAACTCCTCGGGAGTAGGTTCTCGACCTATCTCGTGCAGCATTTGACGGCCAGTCCTGACCAACTTGTTTATAGTCTCAATCATATGGACAGGAATCCGAATTGTTCGTGCTTGATCTGCTATCGAACGAGTAATGGCCTGCCGAATCCACCAAGTGGCATATGTCGAAAATTTATAACCACGCCTATACTCAAATTTATCAACCGCCTTCATTAACCCAATGTTACCCTCTTGAATCAAATCAAGAAACTGTAAGCCACGATTTGTGTATTTTTTTGCAATCGAAATCACCAACCTTAGATTAGCTTCAACCATTTCTCTTTTCGCTTGGCGGGCTTCCTTCTCACCTTTTTGGACTTGTGCTACGATCCTACGAAACTCTGCTATATCCAATCCAATATACTGGCCGACCTGCGCCATATCCGCCCTGAGTTCTTCCGCTTTTTCACGCGACTTTTCGATAAACATTTGCCAGCCACGACCACTTTTTTCCGCCATGCGATCCAACCACCCAGGATCCAATTCATGACCTCGATACTCTTCAATGAAATCCCGACGGTTTATACGTGCCTGATCAGCCAACTTGACCATCGCCCCATCGATTTGCATAATTCTACGATTGATACCGTATAGCTGATCGATAAGTGCCTCTATTCTGTTATTATGAAGATGTAATTCGTTTACAAGCTGCACAATTTCAGCTCTCAGCAACTGATATGTTTCCTCTTCATCAGTAGTAAAATTCATGCTCTTGTTCAAAGCTGCAGAAATGCGAACGTCCTGCATTGTAGAAAGACGCTCGTAGTCATCCGCTATACGGTCTAAAGTTTCTAAAGCTTGAGGTTTAAGGGCAGCTTCCATAGCAGCCAAAGACATATTTGAATGTTCATCATCCTCGTCATCATCGTCGTCATGAATAATCGGATTTCCATCAGCATCTAATTCTGGCTCATTATTTTTTACTGCCGCCTTTTCAGCAGTCACATTTGCAGTATCTATAACTGGCTCATCATCTTCGCCTAGCTGATTTCCGAAAGTTGCTTCAAGATCTATGACATCCCTAAGCAAAATATCTTCATTAAGCAATTCATCGCGCCATATTGTTATAGCTTGAAAAGTTAGAGGACTTTCGCACAACCCTGAAATCATTGTATTTCGACCAGCCTCGATGCGCTTGGCAATCGCAATTTCACCTTCTCTGCTGAGTAATTCAACGGATCCCATTTCCCGCAAGTACATGCGAACAGGATCATCTGTTCTATCTAACTTTTCAGTGTCTCCTGATGAAAGAGCAACATCCTTGGTTCCGGCTGTTGTTACTAGTTCAGTATTTCTATTATCTTCTTCTTCAGCCTCATCATCTTCGATAATATTTATCCCCATCTCCGATAACATCGACATAACATCTTCAATTTGTTCCGACGATACTTGATCGGGAGGCAATACATTGTTTAATTGATCATATGTGATGTACCCACGCTCACGAGCCTCTGCGATCATCTTCTTGACTGCAGATTGACTCATATCTAGGGAGAGATCTGCTTCTTGATCTTCTGATTTTTTATCCTCAGTATCTTTGGCGGCCATTCACAACTCCCAATAATGTTGAATGATTCGTTTTGCGAGAATCAATATACAAATTCACTGATTCGGCCACCCAAATGAACGATAAAAAACATTTTTTGTCGGCTCAGTTAGCTTTTTTTCTTTCCAAAGCTAATGGTTTTCCGGATTTCATCTAGTTTGAGACGTTCTTCTCGGTTTATGTTCAAACCGTTTTGCGCTTGCTCATAGTTGATTGTATCCTCCTGAACGGAACTAACTGTTCGCTGTTTTGCGTTGTTTGCCATTTCAAGTCTAGAGAAGTCTCTTTCATGCCATTCTTCGGGTGGTGTATTATTAATTTCATCCACTTCTACTGATAGACCTCGTTCACTATTGAGCTTTGCAAGTTCCTCCCTCAGAGTTTGTTGACCCATTTCTATTGTACCTTTTACGCGAAGACAGGGTAAAACTCTCAGGTGTGATAAGCTCAAAAGTTTCTCAACTTTCTCACCACCAATTTTCTCCATAAGTTTATTCTTTATTTCGGTTTTGGTTCCTTTGTCTATTTTGACCAGTTCCTTTAGGATCAAATCACAATCGGGACTTGCGAGATCTATCATTACTAACTCATCGTAGAATATCTCAATCAGTTCCGGAAAATTCATCAAGACCGCTATAATTGTAGACTCGCGAATTTGCGCTGATACTGTTTTTTCGTCTGCCGCCACTAAGAAAGATGACTTCGTATAGCTTTGTGGCATCAATCTAGAATTACTTTTAAATTCAGTCTTTCCGGTATTTTGTCTTCCAAAAAATTGCCTACGGGCTTGAAAAAGTGCATCCCTATAGTGATTTTTAAGATTTTTTTCCTTTATTAATGCAATCGCATCCGCGAGGGATTTATCCAATCCAGCTCGCCTCTCGGGACTATCGAAGCTTTTACTTTCTGTTTCTCTTCTCCAGATCAAATCTACCATAGGAACTGCTTCATCGATTAGATTTTTAAATACGGAAGCCCCGTCATTTCGAATTAAGTCGTCAGGATCCTTACCCTCTGGCATAATTGAAAACCTCAATGCCTTACCAGTTCTAAGAAGTGGGAGAGAAAGGTCAATTAATCTGTAGGCAGCACGCAATCCTGCTTTGTCACCATCCAAAGCGATAATTGGCTCGGGTGATATACGCCACATAAGTTGCAATTGTTTTTCAGTAATCGCAGTACCAAGCGGAGCGATAGCTCCATTAAAATTTCCTGAATCTAGGGCAATTACATCCATATACCCTTCGGTAACAATCAAGGGCTCACCCCTTCCAACAGCAGACCTTGCACTTACTAAGTTATAAAGATTACTACCTTTATCAAACAAAGGTGTTTCAGGAGAATTAAGATATTTTGCCCTAGCCGCAGGGTCCAGAGATCTTCCGCCAAATGCAATACACCGTCCCCTGCTGTCACGAATTGGGAACATTACTCGCCCCCGAAAACGATCATATAACCGATTACTCTCATCAGATTTTACAGACATGCCAGTTTCAATAATTGCTTCCAAATCATAACCCTTGTCTATCAATTTCTGAGTAAGAATAGTTTGATCTGCAGGCGCAAAACCTATTTCAAAACGCTCAATAGCATCTGAACAAATTCCACGCTTTTTTAAATACTCGAGTGCATGCTTTCCCTGATTTGAATTAAGTGTGAGGCGAAAAAAATTTACAGATTGCTCCATAATCTCGAGCAATATTTTATTTCGATCGGCTTTTTCTTTGGACTTTGGATCAAATTCAGGCATCTGAAGGCCAACTTCTGAAGCTAGGATCTCTACCGCCTCAATAAAGTTTACATTCTCTGTTTCTTTAATAAAACCGATCGCATCACCTTTAGCTTGACAACCAAAACAGTAATAAAACCCTTTATTATCATCCACATGAAAACTTGCTGTTTTTTCTTGATGAAAAGGACAGGGAGCCCACATATCCCCTCTAGCCTGATTGGATTTACGCAAATCCCACTGGACTTTACGCCCCACTACATCAGAGAGGCAAATTCTAGACCTAAGTTCATCTAAGAATCCATTCGGCAAGCTCATGATTAATCATCAGTCTTTCTTGTATGGTTGTCCAGTCAAACACTTAATCAATAATAGCAACCTAAAAATTTTGTTTAATGACATTCACAGTCTTTTTCATTGAATGCGTTATTTCACTAACCAATGTCTGTGACATTGACCTATAACCGTATATATCAAATTGCTCTTTACCGCTTCTATGAATGGTTACATGCAATAACCCCAGCATGGATCTAGCAACATACCCAGTTTTAAACTTGCTGAAGCGAACATCAATTGGACAGAGACGCTGCAATACCTCTTCCACATATTTGCCTTTAAACCTTAACGAACACCAAGCATCACTTTGATCAATAACGGCGGCTAAATCAGTTAGTGCGAGATTAGGTTTTTCGCCGACTAACAAAGTGAAACTTCCAAACCAAATAGCTCTTACCCCTGAATTTCCCGTAGCCCTGCAAACCTTGGGCAGAAGTATCCCGTGGTTTTCTTTTAGAATTGCAGAGCATTTTTTTTCAAATCCAGGATATGGTGAGATTGAAAAAAGGTAAGAGGGGTCCAATTCGACGAGTTCTAATCCATCAAATTTTACAGGGCATAACCCTGCCGCAGGACTTAATGCCGATAAACTACGCATGCATTTTGTTTCCATCTGGATCATAGAATACAGGATTGCAAACCTCACATTCTAACTGGGTGTCAGCCATAAAATTTACGGCATTTATGCGCTCTCCCCATCGCTCTGGTCCACGCCTAAAGAAAGCTAGCCCAACGTAGCAATTCTCAACAGGTGAAAAGGCTGCCGAAGATATAAAGCCTTGATTATTATCAGCCAGAGGTTCATCGTATATGTTGAAAAGCTGTGATCCCGCCTTTAGGCTACTTGTAGATCCTTTCATTTTTAATCCAACCAGCCGCTCTCTATTGGGATCTAGTAGCCCTGGCCTTTGTGCCATTTTATTTCCAATAAAATCTTTTTTCTGACTTAGCATTCTTTGCATGCCAACGTCATAGGCCGTAGCCCTTCCATCAATTTCAGCATGTGTGATAAATCCTTTCTCCAGGCGCATAACATTCATGGCCTCCATGCCATAAATACCACCTCCATGCTGATCCGCTTCTAACTTGAGAACATTAAAGAGGCTAGCGCCATATCGTGAAGGTATGGCCAGTTCAAATCCTAACTCACCAGAAAATGAAATTCTAAAAAGGCGTGCTTTTACACCCATGACTTTAACTTCACCACAGGCCATGAAAGACCAATCCTTTTTATTAAGAGGCTCATCCAAAATTGATGAAATAACGTCTCTGGACCTAGGGCCAGAAACAGCAAATTGCGCCCATTGCTCTGTCACTGATACAAATCTAACATCTAAATCTGGCCTGTAGGCTTGGTGAACAAAATCTAAATGTCTCATAACAGAACCTGCCGCAGCAGTAGTAGTAGTCATAAGGTATGAGTTTTCTGATAGCCTTGCTGATGTGCCATCATCCATTACGAATCCATCTTCTCTTAACATCAGCCCATACCGAACTCTGCCCACAGCCAGAGAGCTAAAGGAGTTAGTATACACAAAATCAAGAAATTTACCGGCATCTTTCCCTTGAAGTTCGATTTTGCCAAGCGTTGAAACATCACATATCCCAACATTTTTTCGAACACTTAAAACTTCACGATTACAAGACTGCAACCAATCATTCTCACCAATTTTGGGATAATAGCTTGGACGATACCACAAACCAGCTTCAATCATAGGTGCAGCGAGCGCAATCGAGGTAGAATGCGTTGTCGTAAATCGCTCCGGAGCAAATCCTTTATCTCTTCCTGAGGAGCCAATCGCCCCTATAGATATTGGTGTGTAGGGTGGCCTGAAGGTTGTAGTACCAGTGCTTTCGATACTCTCACCACTGGCATCAGCAAGCAGCGCAATCGAGATAACATTCGAACCTTTACCCTGATCAGTTGCCATCCCTTGTGTCGTATAACGTTTCATATGTTCGACACTACTAAAATTTTCGGCTACTGATTGCTTTATGTCTTTTGTAGTTACGTCATTTTGAAAATCTAACCAGGCTCTTTTATGCCCCTCCACAGCCCAAAGTGGACTAATATTATAATCTGCATCCGAGGCCTTGGGGGGCGATTTACTTTTTATCTTAATGCCTTTTGAATTCAATAGTTCATTTACTACTTCTAATACAGATTTAAAGCAGGCCGATGTTGTGAAATGACCATTTGCTGAACCTACAACTTTCATACCGGGAACACTGTTCTCCTTAGAAGTAAAGGCGGCAATTTCACTGTTCCATTCAGGCTTTGAATTGGTATGACAACTTAAATGTATACTTGGGTTCCAACCACCGGCCACCCCAAGACAATCTGTTTGTATTCTCCGTTCCCCTTTTTCATCTCTTATACAAATATGCTCAAGCGCTAGTCTTCCACCTGTATCATAAACTTCAGCCCCTCGAAAAATTGGAAAATCACCCTGGATACCGGCATCACTTCTACTATCGATATAGGCGGCTATTTCCACACCAGCATTGTTTAAATCGTACGCTGTGTTGAAAGCATCATCATTGTTACCAAAAATCGAAACAGATTTTCCTGCCGATACACCATAATGATTTAAGTAACCACGAACTGCACTTGCCATCATAATTCCAGGACGATCGTTATTGCCAAAAGCAATATGACGTTCGATTGACCCAGATGCCAAAATGCTGCTGGAGGCAACTATACGGTGATAACGATCTAGAACAGCATCATTTTCAGAATTTTGAACGTGGTGAGAAAGTCGCTCTAATACACCAAAAGTCCCCTGATCATAGACGCCAAAAACTGTCGCTCGCGAAATCATTCTGACATTATCTAGTGATTTCAACTCAACCAGACAGCTATCGACCCAATCTTTACAATGATCCCCATCTATAATTGTATTTTCAAAACGAAGCTGGCCACCGAAGATTGCATTTTCATCTACCAGTATTACATCCAGGCCGGCCCTTGCCGTTAGTAAGGCGGACAGCAATCCAGATGGACCGCCTCCAATAATCAAAAGATCGCAAAAAAGAAAATTTTGATCATAATTATCATCATCAGTTTTAGAATCTAGCCGTCCTAGGCCAGCTGCGCGACGAATTATTGGTTCATACAAAGCCTCCCAAAACCTTGGAGGCCACATGAAAGTTTTGTAGTAGAAACCAGCGCTTAAAAAGCGAGCAGCAATATCATTTGTGGCCAGAGCATCAAATTTTAGATTTGGCCAAGAATTCTGACTGGTTACTATTAAACCTTGATATATTTCTTGCACTGTAGCCCTAACATTAGGTTCTACTCTTCTACCCTTATGCACTGAAATAAGTGCATTTGGTTCTTCAGAACCGATGCCTAATATACCTCTAGGCCGATGATATTTAAAAGAGCGGCCGACTAAATAGACATCATTTGCAAGAAGTGCTGAAGCAACAGTGTCGCCGAGAAAGCCTTTATACGGCTTTGAGTCAAAATAAAAAGTTATCTCCTTATCTTGGTTCAAAATTCCCTGTGAAGCTATTCTCATGCCCGCACTTCGCCCGTATTTTTCACCAATTCTGTCTTTATAATTTCATGAGTCACCGTATTTCTGGTTACAACTAGCCAGCTATTACAGCCTTTCTCATGATACCATAAATCACGAATTTCGCCCGCTGTATTATCCCTAAGATGTAAAAACTCGTGCCAATCAGAAAGACTATCCTCCAGATTTGGCCGGTGTAAATCCTGTGCAGATCCGCGGTAGTAAAATTCCCTTATGTCTCTTTCGCCACAGTTTGGGCAGAGTATTCTCATTTCAATCAACTCATTCTCTTAAAACATTGTCTTTATCATTTATCTCTAATGCAGGTTGTGTTGCGAACCTGTACCTTCCTCATCCATCAAATGGTATCCAGTTTGAAAACGCTCAAATCTAAAATTCTTTGCAGTATGAAAATGGTTATCAGTAGCTATTAAGTGGGCATAAGCGTATCCGGAAGCTGGAACAGCTTTAAAGCCTCCATAACACCATCCACAATTTATAAATAATCCGCCAACTGACGTTTTATCAATAATTGGGCTACCATCGGGCGACATATCCATTATTCCGCCCCATGATCTTAAAACCTTCGCCTTACCAATCATCGGCATCAGTGCCATACCAGCCTCGAAAACATGCTCCAGTAACGGCAAATTACCTCTTTGAGCATAGGATGCATATCCGTCCAAGTCGCCACCGAAAACAAGGCCACCTTTATCAGATTGGCTAATATAAAAATGGCCCATTCCGAAGCTGACCACATTGTTAATTATGGGCTTGAGTCCTTCGGTTACAAATGCTTGTAAAATATGACTTTCTATCGGCAGTCGGATACCCGCCAACTGAGCTACTTGGCTTGAACGACCAGCGACAACAATCGCAACTTTATTTGCTTCAATTATTCCCCGAGTTGTCTCAACACCAGTTATTCTTCCACTGTTTATGTTGAAGCCAGTTACCTCACAGTTTTGGATTAAATCAACGCCCCTTTGATCTGCAGCTCGAGCATAGCCCCACGCCACCGCATCATGCCTTGCGGTCCCAGCTCTTTTTTGTAGCAAACCACCATAAATTGGGAACCGGGCACTGTTATAATTTAGATACGGTAAAAGTTTTCGCAGGTCTTGCACAGACAACATTTGAGCGTCATCCCCCCTGCTTCTCATTGCATTGGCTCTCCGTACAAATGCATCTCGTTGTCCATCTGAATGGCACAACATTATAAGACCACGTTGGGACATCATAACATTGTAATTGAGATCTGCTTCTAACCCCTCCCAAAGTTTTAGGGAATGACTGTAAAATTCAGAATTTCCAGGTAATAAATAATTAGATCTTACGATAGTGGTATTTCGGCCAATGTTACCACTACCGAGATGTCCTTTTTCAAGGACTGCAACATTTCTTATTCCATGGTTTTTAGCCAAATAGTAAGCAGTGGATAAACCATGACCACCACCACCTACTATTATCACATCATATTTAGATTTTGGACTAGGGTTCCTCCAATGCGGCTCCCAATTCATATTGCCCGTAAGACCTTCTTTAAATATGCGCAATGCTGAGAAGCGCATTCTGTCCTCCATGCTTGCCAGGCAACAAAGTTAGCCAATGACAATACTTTCGTAAAATACATTCTCTCTTTAATGAATAGCTAAACTTTATTCACTTTTACCTCATAACCTGGCTCTTCCGGTTCTTTATCTATCATTTCTGCTGGGAACCCTGGGGCCGTTATATCCAAACCTGTCACACTTTCTAATCTTTTTATGATATTGGGAGACAGCTCTCTCGAGCCAAACCGTTTTATTCCATCTTCAAAAACCTTAATCAACAAAGGATTTAAATCAAGTGGTACATTTTCTCTATCTGCAACTGCTTGAAATAAACCAATATCCTTCGCCACTAAATCCATTGTAAACGAGATGTCTCGGCTGCCATTTAATATAACTTGGCTCTCAGTTTCATGAACAAACGAAGTGCCAGATGAAATTCTAATAGCCTCATAGGCATTTCTCAAATCCAAACCTGCAGCCTTAGAAACCGTAAGGGCCTCTGCACATGATACTAAATTTGCTGTAGCAAGAAAGTTGGTAATAACCTTAAGTATACTAGCACTACCTAGTTCGCCTGTGTGAAGAACCCGCCTACCCATAGTAGTTAACAAAGGTAAGATTATTTCAAATGTAGCTCGATCACACCCAGCAAAAATACTGATATTGCCGGTATTTGCGCGGTGGCAGCCTCCAGATACTGGACAATCAACAGCTTTACCGCCCCTACTGATAACTTCCGCCCCCAGACGCCTTACTTCGGCATCATCTGTTGTCGACATTTCCAACCAGGTTTTTCCCTCTTTTACGAAAGGAAGCATTAACTGCATAACCGAATTGGAGGCGGCAGGACTAGGCAAACAAGTTATTACAAGATCACATAAACGCATTAAATGTGCGGGATCTTCACCAATTCCGGCACCTTTCGATGCAAATTTTTCTACTAACTGACTGTTCAAATCAAAAACGGACAAATCAACTCCATTCCGAAGAAGGCTTCCAGCTAACTTACTGCCGACATTACCCAAACCTATAAAACCAATTTTCATTCTTTTCTCCATAGGTCTAATATGGCCAGCAAATCTTTTTGAGCTTTTCTAAAAGCGACAAATAATGCATTTATAACTTCAAATTAATTATCCATTCTCAAACTATATTATGAGTAATGTGATATCGGTCAGCTGTTGCTTAATATTATCTTTACGGTTAAATCGCATCTGTAGCGCGGAACTCAGTGAAGGAACCCACAATGACCAATCCAATAAAAATCGGTATTGCCGGATTGGGAACGGTAGGCATTGGCGTAGTAAAAATTATCCAACAAAATGAGAAAATACTACAGGCTAGGACAGGCAGAAAAATTGAAATTGTCGCGGTGTCAGCAAAAACGAAAACTAAAAATCGTGGCGTTGATTTGAGCAAGTACCAATGGGAGAGTGATCCAGTCTCATTAGCTAAAAGAAAAGATATTGATATTTTCGTTGAGCTAATTGGGGGCCACACAGGGGCGGCAAAAGATTCCATTGTTGCAGCCATTGATACTGATAAAGACATAGTAACAGCAAACAAAGCATTATTAGCGCACAGCGGACAAGAACTGGCTGAAAAAACAGAAGGTAAAAACAAATTACTCCGATTTGAAGCAGCTGTAGCAGGGGGTATTCCGGTCATTAAGGCTTTAACTGAAGGACTTGCAGGCAACAGGTTAACTCGTGTTATTGGTGTAATGAATGGAACATGCAATTATATTTTGACACGTATGCAGTCATCCGGGTTGAATTACGAAGAAATATTTAAAGAAGCTGAAGCTCTAGGATATTTAGAGGCTGATCCTACTCTTGACGTTGGTGGGATTGACGCTGGGCATAAACTTGCTTTGCTCGCCTCAATTGGATTTGGAACAAAAGTAAACTTTGATGCTGTAGAATTAGAAGGCATAGGACAAGTCTCAATCGATGACATTAATCATGCAGCAGACATGGGGTTTCGAATTAAGTTACTTGGTGTTGCACAACTTAATGGGGACGGCCTCGAACAGCGAATGTCACCATGCTTAGTGCCTGCCACTTCACCACTTGGCCAACTGGAGGGTGGGACAAATATGGTGATGCTCGAGGGCGACCATGTTGGACAGATTATACTTAGTGGTCCCGGAGCCGGAGAAGGTCCCACCGCAAGTGCTGTCATGTCAGACATTATAGATATTGCGAGAGGTGTAAGACTACCTACTTTTGGACAACCGGCAAATACCCTAAAGAAAAGCCATCCTGTTAAATCCAATACCCACGCACCTTACTACTTGCGCTTATCACTCTCAGATAAGCCAGGTGCATTGGCTAAAGTAGCATCGATACTTGGCGATTTTGGAATATCAATAGATCGAATGCGCCAATATGCTCATGCTGATGATCATGCCCCCGTTCTTATTGTCACGCACACCACTGAACCTCAGTTTATTGAGCAAGCTTTAGATAATTTACCTAAAACTGGGGTTATACACGATGAACCAGTCGCATTACGCATTGAACCACTTTAGAGCCAGCGAGCTTTTACATGAATAACCCAAAGATTGAATTCGATGACCGTATGCTTTCCCTTGGATTAGCAAGGGTCTCGGAAGCTGCAGCGATCGCATCCGTCTCGCTTATTGGACGTGGTGACGAAAAAGCAGCAGACGAAGCCGCCGTTAATGCGATGAGAGAGCAATTAAATTTACTTGATATATCCGGAACAGTTGTCATTGGCGAGGGTGAGCGTGATGAAGCGCCTATGCTTTATATCGGTGAAGAAGTCGGCACTGGTAATGGCCCAGGCGTTGACATTGCTTTAGATCCTTTAGAAGGAACTACATTAACAGCGAAAGACATGCCCAACGCTTTAACAGTAATTGCAATGGGGCCTAAGGGTTCTATGCTGCATGCGCCCGATGTTTACATGGACAAGCTGGCAGTCGGTCCCGGTTTTGAACCAGATTTGTTATCTCTTGATATGTCGCCTTATGAAAGAGTTCAGGTATTGGCTGAAGCAAAAAATTGCGATCCGAATGATATAACAGTTTGTATTCTGGAGCGCCCAAGACATCAGGAGATGATAGAGCAAGTGAGATCTACTGGGGCAGCGATTCGCTTAATTTCGGACGGAGACGTAGCAGGCGTTATGCATTGTGCTGAGTCTGAAATAACAGGCATCGATATGTATATGGGGGTGGGAGGAGCTCCCGAAGGGGTCCTTGCTGCAGCGGCTCTTAAATGTATGGGTGGGCAAATCCACGGCAAACTAATATTTAGAAACGACGATGAGAAGTTCCGTGCAGAAAAAGCAGGAATAAATAACCTGTCCCAAATTTATTCAAGAGATGATATGGTTACACAAGATGTTATTTTCGCTGCGACAGGAGTCACTAGTGGGTCACTCTTGGAGGGTATAAAACGCGAAATAACCCATATTACTGCCGAGACAATTTTGATGCGATCAAAAACCGGTTCAGTTCGGCGGATGATTTATCGCGTGCCAAAAAAATAAGGTTCCATTATGGCATTTTTAGGTGTCCATAACTCAATTACGGGAAGGAAATGGATTGGGCCTAATGATGAGCAACACAGGCGTGCAGAAGCCATATCACAAATTACTGGACAAAAGCCACCTGTAGCCAGTGTTTTGGCAAGATTAGCAATCTCTCCCGAAAACGTGGATACGTATTTAAATCCTCTTATCAAAAACTTACTTCCAGATCCAAAACAATTACTTGATGTATCGAAAGCGGCTGAGCGGCTGATACGTGCTCTCGACCATAGGGAAAGAATTGTAATTTTTGCTGATTATGATGTTGATGGGGCGACTTCTGGGGCAATGCTTGTTTCTTGGTACCGGTTTTTCAATTTGGAACCAGATATTTATGTACCCGATAGGATAAAGGAGGGTTATGGGCCCAATGAACAGTCTATGAAAGCACTGTCTTCTAAAAATGACCTAATCATTTGTGTTGATTGTGGGACCATGGGTCATGAGGCTTTGGAGACCGTAAATGAAGGTTGTGATGTAATTATTTTAGATCATCACTTAGGCTCCGAAGTCGATCCCAAATGTCACACTATTGTAAATCCAAACAGACAAGTTGAAAGTGGCAATTTATCATATTTATGCGCTGCAGGGGTAGTATTTTTATCTTTGGTAGAATGCGGCCGTCAATTGAAGAATAGTGGCAAATCGTCACCCAATCTCATGGATTACTTAGATTTAGTTGCTTTGGGGACAGTTGCGGATGTCGCACCTTTAGTAGGCGCAAATAGAGCTTTCGTTCTTCAAGGTCTAAAAATTTTATCGAAAAGACAGCGATTAGGTTTAAAAGTTCTTATGGACAAGTCAGCTCTGAACTCAAGTCCTACGTCGTATCATTTAGGATATCTATTAGGCCCAAAATTGAATGCACCTGGACGAATGGGTCCCGCAGATTTAGCATTGAGGCTTTTGTGCTCGGAGTCGGTTCCAGAAGCCAATGAACTTTGTGAACAAATAGAAGAGTATAATATTAAGAGAAAAGAGATAGAGAATATCGTCCGAGAAGAAGCACTAGCACAAATCGATAAAAACCAGTCTGAAGAAACAATCACTTGGGCAGCGGGGGACGGGTGGAATCCGGGAGTTGTTGGAATTGTCGCATCAAGGCTAAAAGATAAATTCTCTAAGCCTGCAATTGTACTTGGTTTTAATGGCGATCAAGGTAAAGGATCCGGCAGATCCGTTGCTGGTTTTGATTTAGGATTCGCAATTCAACGCCTACAGCATGAAGGGCTCATACAAAAGGGAGGCGGGCATAAAATGGCTGCAGGCTTAAGCCTAACAAAAGAGCAACTAAACCCAGCAATGAGTAGATTGTGCGAACTTGCTAAAAAAGAAGAATTTATGAATTCAGAAGCTCAAGAGGTTCTGGTGGATGGTGTCCTTTTTATTGGTGGTGTAAAGATTGATCTTATTGAGGAATTGGAAAGTTGTGGGCCTTTCGGTTCTGCAATTCGAGAACCAAAGTTTGCATTTTGCGATGTTAGTTTGAGTTTTACTAAAAGGGTCGGTGAAAATCACCTAAAAGTTCGTTTTTCAGATGACAGTGGCAAAACAATGGATGCAATATGTTTCAGGGCTTTTGAAGGAAATCTAGGGCAAGCTTTAATAGAGCATGGTGGTAAAAAAGCGCACTTGATTGGAAAATTAGACGTTAACCATTGGCAGGGCAGAAAATCTCCTCAACTTATTATAGAGGATGCAGCCTGGCCGGAAGAGTTGTAGATACAGTAGCAAGAATGTAAAAAAAAATATGTTCATGCATTTTCTACTTGCACAGCTTCAATGGTTTACATAATAACAGCGAACACAGGCAGAGCGGCCCGTTCGTCTATCGGTTAGGACGCCAGGTTTTCAACCTGGAAAGACGAGTTCGATTCTCGTACGGGCTGCCATTAACACGGTTAAAGCCAGAAAACTCACTTTTATTGACCTTACTTTGATATGATTGATTTGTATTCATGTTGAATTTTAAGTGGAATCGACTTTCTTCAAAATGCCATCATTATTAACCAACAGGAACTTTTTTTTCCCATGGGTTGATTTTTAATAAGCCTGGCTCTAGGCTGATAAGGTCTCGTTACAGTATGTGGGCAATTAACGGTGGAGGAATTACTTGTTTAAAAAATTACTAAAAGCGATTTTTGTTGACAAAATGAACAACACAGCCACCATCAAAAAATGTGATTTAATCTGAATCATTAATCACGGGGAGGAAAAATATGAACTTTAATTTCAGAACACCAATTTCGGCTGTTGTAACAGCAGCTGCACTTACTGCTTTTACCGGCGCTGCTCTGGCGGGTGAGTGTAGAGTTTCAGAAGCGAGCATGGCAAAACCAGGAGGTTTTCCTGATCGAGCTTTGACAATGATAGTACCATATGGGCCAGGAGGTGGTTCAGGACAGGTCGCTGCTGCCATGGCAGAGGCAGTAACAGAATTAACTTCTGTAAGTATAAATCGCGATCATAAACCAGGTGGCTCAGGCACTGTGGGTATGACCGCATATATGGCGGCACCAGCCGATGGATATACAGTTTTAGAACACATCGATGATGCGTCATCTGCACATGCTTTAGATTCGAGCAAACCCAATCCTGCGGTTGATTTGATTCCGCTTGTTATATCTCAAGTTACCTTTTCACAAATTTACATCAGAACCAATGAAACTCGATATACAGACTGGCCTAGTTTTGTTGAATGGGTTCGAGCACAAGATGGAAAAGCCACTATAGCAAACGTGTCGAAAGAAGGGTCCATGGAGCGCGTAATAATGAAATTTATTACTGAAGCCTCAGACATGGAAATACAACAAATTTCATTTGACAAAGGTGCACCAAGATACGGGGCACTGCTTGGTGGCCAAGTTGATGCTCTCTTTGAACAGCCAGGTGATGTGCGAAAATTTCTAGATGCTGATAATTTTAAACCAATACTAACAGTGTTCAATGAACGCCCAGGTGCATTTAGCGATGTTCCGACGCACAAAGAGATGGGCATGGATTTTGAACCGTTACTTCGTTTCAGAGGTTTTTATGTTCATAAAGATGCGCCCTCTGACAGAGTTGACTGGTTAAAATGGGCTTTCCAGCGTGGTTATTGTGAGGATAGTTATCAAGCATTCAATGAGAGTAAATTCATGACTGTAATTGACAGCTACCGCGATACGGACGGTGCCATAGAGATGATCAATGGTGCTATAGCTCAGTATCGAGACGTTTACAAACAAATGGGTTTAGACGTTAAATAAAAGAACCTATTAACGGTTAAAAAAATAAAAGTCCGCGACATCTGTCGCGGACCTGTTATTTGAAAGAATATTCATGGGCAATCTTAAAAATTCCGATCTGGTTGAGATAGTTTTCTGGCTGCTGATAGCAGTAATTTTCTTTTCGGTAAGTTTTAACTTCAATCAACCAATTGAGATTTATAAGTTCGGCGCGACTGGATGGCCTCGGGTGATTCTGGCACTTATAGGTTTAGCCGCACTTGGCAATCTGTACCATTCTTTCAAGAATGGATCAAAAACTCAAAAAGGTAGAGTTGGCGCCAGCGAGGCACCAGATCAAGTCTATTATTCTTCTTTGACCGATTATTTAAAAACAGCATGGATCCTTGTTATTCCACTTCTCTATGCAATCTCTTTAAAACCTGTCGGTTTTTATTTTGGCACACCATTCTTTATTGCATTGGTAATGCTTGCTTGGGGTGAACGCAGAGTCAAATTCATTTTACTGAGCACTTTATTTATCTACGCGCTCTTAATTATACTTTTCATGTTCATTTTAAATGCCCCTCTTCCGCAAGGGAATGTATCACCGTTTTATGATTTCAGTGCTTTTATGTTAAAAATGAAAACACAATTTGATCAACTTTTTTGATGGTAGTATTAAATGCTCGATAATTTTCTTACCGGAACTGCTACACTCTTTGGGGATCCATTTACTGTAGGAATTTTTATTTTTGGTGTAATAGGTGGTATGCTTTTTGGAGCGATACCAGGCGTGAGTATGCTGACTCTTGCCGCAATCCTACTTCCCTTTACCGCGGACTTATCACCATCTCAAGGTGTCATGCTTTTTGCGGTGATTTACTGTACCGGAACTTACGGCGGAGCAATAACGGCCATTTTATTTAATATTCCTGGTGCTCCAGAAAACGCACCAACAGCTTTTGATGGGTATCCAATGACGCAAAAGGGTATGGCAGGAAAAGCAGTTGGTGCTGCAGTGTTATGCTCAGCCGTTGGGGGGGTTGCATCAGCAATTGTGATGATGAGCGCAACGGAACCACTTGCTCAATGGGCAATTATGAACATTGGCCCTCCAGAAATCTTTGCATTAGTTTTTTTTGGTCTAGCTGTTGCTTCATCTGTTGGCGGGCGAACTATTTGGAAAGGTTGGTTGTCAGTACTTTTAGGACTGTTAATAGCAACAATTGGCCAAGACCCCGTTGGCGGCATAAACCGTTTCAACTTTGGTTTCAGTGATCTGGCAGCAGGCATTGCTTTTGTACCCGCAATTCTCGGTTTTTTTGCTGTTTCAGAAATTTTTGTTCAAGCAGAAAAGAAGGTGAGTGGTAACTACAGCGCTCCAAAGTTTAGTGTGGACTTCCCCACATTTTTTGAGCTTTGGGCTCACAAAATTGCAGTAATTAGATCGATATTAGTAGGTTTCTTTTGCGGCATACTACCCGGAATTGGCGCAACGCTGGCAGCATTTATGGGTTACGGAGAAGCAGTGCGTTGGTCTAAAAATAAATCTGACTTTGGAAAGGGAAAACTCGAGGGAGTTATTTCTTCAGAGACGGCAAATAATGCAGCAACTGGTGCAGCAATGATACCATTATTAGCATTAGGGCTTCCCGGTGGCGCCTTAACGGCAATGATGGTTGCAGTCTTTCAAATGCACGACCTAGAACCTGGACCATTAGTTTTTTATAACTCACCAGATTTAATTTGGATTGTTTTTGCAGGTATGTTTTATGCTAATCTGTCTATTCTATTTATTGGCCTATTAGAAACAAAAACCATTCTTTATTTGCTGAAGATTCCATTCCAATTCCTGGCACCCATGATTTTAATGCTGGCAAGTATTGGAGCTTACATAAGCAGGGGTTTAGTTCTAGATGTCATAGTAATGTTTGCAGCTGGTGTGATTGGTTTTCTACTGCGCCGGTCCGGATACTCAATACCAGGAATAGTATTAGGCCTAATTCTAGGAAAGATTGGAGAGCAAAATTTTGCTCAAGGCATGCAAATGGTTCATTATGATTTAGGAACCTATTTCTCAAGACCAATTTGTACAATTTTAATTATTGCTGGAGTATTAACATTAGTTAAAAGTCTGCACTCAGCCTTCTTTGCTAAGCATGTTGAGTCATAAATAGAAGGATGCAAGTTGGTTGACGATATAGAAATCCAAGAAATAGATAAACTTGTTGCCACAGCAAGAAAGGCACAGCAAAACTATGAGGCGAGAGGATCACAGGAAATATTCGACTTAGCCTGTCAGGCAGTAGGTTGGGCCTTGATGCAACCCGAGAACAACAGTGACCTTTCAAAACTTGCTGTTAGTGAAACTGGGCTTGGAAACGTTCAAGATAAAATTCAAAAAAATCATAATAAAACCCTCGGTCTTTTACGGGACCTTAAAGACATAAAATCTTTCGGGCATATCTATGACGATGATGTGAAAGGATTATCTGTTTATTTTCGACCCAAGGGTGTTATCGCGGCAATTGTACCATCGACCAATCCACTAGCAACGCCAACTAATAACATAATAAATGCGCTTAAAACAGGTAATTCAATTATTATTGCGCCATCCCCAAAGGGTGCCGCACCATTTTCCGTGTTATTAAAACACATTCGAAAAAATTTAGCAGATGTAGGCATAGACCCTAATTTGGTCCAAATGCTGCCCGCTCCGCCCTCAAAGCCTAAAACCCAACGGTTAATGGAACTGGCAGACCTACTAGTTGTCACCGGATCCCAGAATAATGTTCAAGCAGGATACTCCTCTGGGACACCCGCTCTAGGTGTGGGACAGGGAAATGTAGTCACAATTTTAGATGAAACCGCAGACGTTGATGATGCTGCGGAAAAAATTGCTAAGTCTAAAACTTTTGATAATGCCACTTCGTGCTCATCAGAAAATTCAGTAATTGTTGTACGTTCCATATATAACGAGGCACTTGTTGCCCTTAAGAGGGCTGGTGGCTTAGTATTAGACGAAACGGAGACGGAACGAGTCATTAATTTACATTGGCAGAATGGTAAAATGAATGCTGCGCTTCTTGCTCAAGATATCGATGTTATACTTGATAAGACCGAGCTAACAGACAGGGCGGACGAAAACACACGTTTTCTAATCTTGCCGACAGCAGCAGCAGGGCAGAATGCGATTGCCAGTGGCGAGAAAATGTCACAATTCCTAACACTTTATCAGGCAGAAGACTTTGACCACGCTTTAAACTTAGCAATCAAAATACAAGAGTATCAAGGTGCTGGCCATTCACTAGGCCTCCATTCTAAAAATGATGAAAGGGCCCACCAGTTGGCGATGGAAGCAAAAACCTGTCGCGTAATCGTTAATCAAGCACACTGCTTCGCAACCGGCGGTTTTTTTAATAATGGCTTACCATTTTCTTTATCCATGGGTTGCGGGAGTTGGGGTGGAAACTCAATAGATGGAAATCTCAATTGGGAGCACTTCGTCAATAAAGTTAAAATCGTACGTGTCATCGAAGAAAATAAACCTGATTTAGAAGATGTATTTGGCGAATACTGGACCAAAGTCTTGCCATGAGCTACATCACTTCACCCTCAACCTTAATTGAGCAAGTTGATTACAATGGAAATAATTTTGGAAATTTAACATGGTTAATTTCTCCTGAAAGTGGATCAACAGTATCGTACGCTTCAGCCAGAAATAAAATAGTAGAAATAGCGAACCATCTGAAAGGCAAGGACTTACCACCGGGATCAAAAATTGCAGTTGCTGCCAATAATGGTATCGGCTCTTGTTTGACTACACTTGGCATAATCTATGCTGGCCACATAGCGCTTCCATTGAATCTAGTCGCTGGTGCTAAAATTATCGCCTACACAATTAATCATTCTGAAACAGTTTTGATATTCACCGCAGATGAGTGTAAAACCCTGATTTCTGAAGCTTTATATGACTGTGAAAATGAGATAGACATAATAAGCTTAGACCCAGAGTTTGGTCCACTGTGGACGGAAGAAATTCCTGAAGAACCCTTCGAACCACTAACAAATATCGCAACTGAAGAAGTAGCGGTAATAATGTATACATCAGGCACAACGGGCAACCCAAAAGGCGTCATGCTTAGCCATTCAAATTTACTTGCTGCAGGTCGCTATATTTCGTCAGGGCATGATGTGGCGCATAAAGACGTAGCACTATGTGTTCTACCCATCTATCACATAAACGGACTTTGCGTGACTGTTATGGGAACGCTTGCCTCAGCTAGTACTCTAGTCATACCCCACCGTTTTTCAGTGAGTGCTTTTTGGAGGCTAATAGAAACCTACAGGTGCAGTTGGTTTTCTGCTGTACCAACACAGTATTCTTACATTCTTCATAACAAAGATATGCCAGGAAAAATCTCTTGCTTGCGCTTTGCTAGATCTGCTTCTGCCCCACTATCCCCAGAGATACATCGTAAATTTGAAGAGCGCTTTAAAGTGCCAATAATTGAAACAATGGGGCTAACCGAAACAGGTTCGCAAATTTCCACAAACCCATTGCCACCCCAAACTCGAAAGATAGGCTCTCCTGGCAAAGCATACGGAAATAAACTTATGATCGGGAATAATGCCGGTGATGAAATGGCGCGAGGCATTACAGGGGAAATATTAGTTAAAGGTGATAACGTAATGAAGGGGTATTTCAAGCAGCCGGATGAAACTGCCAAAACAATTAATGAAAACGGCTGGCTTAAAACAGGTGACTTAGGCTACATGGATGAGGATGGCTATATTTTTGTAACTGGTCGTATAAAAGAATTAATAATTAAAGGTGGTGAAAATATAGCTCCAAGAGAAATTGACGAAGCACTACTGGATCACGAAAGTGTGCTTGAGGCGGCGGCTTTTGCAGTGCCATGTGAAAATTATGGTGAAAGAGTAGAAGCGTGCGTTATCCCAAGAGAAAGTATTAAACTGAACTTAAAAAGTCTGGATGAGCACTGCATAAAAAATATTGGTAAATTCAAATCACCTGATAAAATTCATGTTATGAAGGATCTGCCAAAAGGTCCGTCGGGAAAAATCCAGCGTTTGAAATTGTACAATCTTGTTTACCCCAAAGCAAAAATATAAATCGGGCTCTATTCGGAGGTAACTTTGGACGTTAACTTACTTGAATACATTTTCCCATCAAACAATCTAAGTGTTTTGGCGTTTATGTTAGTAACGTTTTTTTTATCTGGAATTGTAAAAGGTTTTTTGGGTATCGGGCTACCAGCGGCGGCTATGGCTTTACTTACACTAGTTTTAGAACCAACTCACGCCATTGCTCTTTTGGTGCTCCCGATTCTATTCACCAACCTTTTTCAATTCTTTAGGTCCAAACATAGAATAGAGTCGTTTCAAAAATATTGGCCGATGGGCATTACTATATTGATCAGTATATTTGTTACTTCTTTATTTATGTCCTTATACCCTAAAGAATTACTGACAATTTCGATTGGCATCGCGATGGTCATATATGCTTTGAATGGCTTGGTTGGTCTAAAATTAAAAATTAATGGTGGAAATGCACTACAATTTTTTTTTGGAATGATCTCAGGTATTCTTGGAGGACTAAGTTCGATATGGTCTCCTCCAGTAGCCATGTATCTAATAGCTAGAGGCCTAGACAAGGAAAGATTCATTTCAGCGTCCGGATTTTTATTTCTGGTCGGCGCCGCCCCATTCGCAATTGGCTTGTATATTGGCGAGGTATTAACTCTTCAGATAATTGCCCAATCAATTTTTGGTCTGTTATTTGTATTGCTAGGTTTCTACTTTGGGGAAAGTTTAAGAAAACGTGTAACTCAAAATTGGTTTGAAAAAGCTTTATTGACAGCTTTCTGCATAATGGGAGTAAGGTTAATTGGCGTAGGCTTATTTTAATTATTACTTCCTGCCAACTGCTGGTCTAAAAATTTTGCAACATGAATTGCTTTTCGTCCAGATCCATCAAGAATTTGACTACGACATGACGTGCCATCTGCGATAATTAAAGTATTTTCGTCAGCCTTTCGGACCGTTGGAAGGAGATTTAGTTCAGCCATCTTAACAGAATAGTCAAAAGTATCTGCGGCATAACCAAAATCTCCCGCCATTCCGCAACAGCTTGTAACGATTGGCTCTACCTCTAAACCATCGATATGAGAAAGTATTTGTTCAACGGGACCCATTGCATCAAAGGCTTTTTGATGACAGTGTCCATGTAAAAGAGCTTTGGTTTTTCTTGGTTTAAACGCAATTTTATTCACGTTTTTCATTAAAATTTCTTCAAAAGTCATAACATGCTTGGCAACAAGATCTGCGGCCTCCGAATTAAGTAACTTTGGGATTTCGTCCTTAATCGTAAACAGGCATGACGGCTCCAAACCTACTATGGGTATTCCTTCAGACGCATACGGCAAATATGTTTCTACTAATTGCGTTGCAGTCGCCCTAGCCATATCTATATTTCCGACAGATAAATGTGTTTTGCCGCAGCAAATCTTATTTGATTTAACGGTTTTTGGAATTGGGGCAAATGGAGTGTAACCCGCTGCTTTTAAAACATTTATAGCACTTCTTAAATTTTCTGGCTCAAAATATTTGTTAAACGTATCCACAAATAAGATTATTGGTAATTTCCCCACCGGTTCACTATCAATCTCTGAACTCTTAAAATAGTCGTTCCGCCATATCGGCAATCTTCTTCTTGATGAAAAGCCTGTTAGTTTTTCACTTAAAAATGGAAGACCGGGCACTTTGTCTCTAAGGTTCATGATCCAAGGCACTTTAGCCGCTAGTGACGCATAATTTGGTAAATACGCAATTAACCGATCATGTATCGAGAGCGAGTTCTGAGCAGCCCTCAGGGCATTAATTTCTATCTTCATTGAAGACATATCCACGCCAGTTGGGCATTCTCGCTTGCAAGCCTTGCACGAAACACAAAGCTTTAAACTTTCTTCCATATGATTGCTTGTCATTGCATCAGGACCAAGCTGGCCTGACATAGCTAGTCTTAGTATGTTTGCTCTTCCTCTTGTACTATCTTTCTCATCACCGGTAATCCGGAAGGAAGGACACATAACCCCTCCAACCAGTTTACGACAAGCACCGTTATTATTACACATTTCAACGGCACCCTGAAATCCATTCGCAGCACCAGACCATGCTTTCCAGTCTAATTTGGTGGGAAAATCCTTTACTTGATATCCGGGAGCATAACGAAATAAATCACGTGCATCCATTTTAGGGGCATTAACTATTTTACCGGGATTAAATAAATCAGTTGGGTCCAAAATTTTTTTCAATTTTATAAAGGCTGTATTTAATTTTTCACCAAACATTATTGGGTTGAACTCAGATCTTGAAATTCCATCTCCGTGCTCACCTGAATGAGAACCCGAAAACCTCTTAACCAGCTCAAACGCCTCAAGAGCTATGGCACGCATTTTTGCTACATCAGAACTACTTTTCATGTTTAAAACTGGTCGAACATGCAGACAACCAACAGATGCATGAGCGTACCAAGTTCCATTCGTGCCATATTTTTTAAATATATCTGTAAGTCCATGTGTATACTCCGCCAAGTGCGGCAAAGGGACTGCACAATCTTCGACGAAAGAGACTGGTTTTGCCTCAGATTTCATCGACATCATGATATTCAAACCAGATTTCCGCATTTCTGAAATTCTATTTTGTTCTGATGATGGCTCGATAACAACTACACCCTGATCAATTCCAGATTCTTTCAAATTTTCTGATTTACCTTTAGAGATAATAGAAACCATTATTTCCTTAAGTTGTTTTACTTTTGATAAATTCTCTGACCAACTCTCCTCGGCAAATTCAACAACCAGGATTGCTGCTGGATTACCTTTTACATAGTCTTCAACTGTACTCTTAAATAAGGGAATTGTGCGGGCCAATGCGATCATCGTTTCATCGATTAATTCTACTGTCATCGGGTTTAAACCAACTATATGTTGAGCCGAGTCCATTGCTGAATAAAAGCTACTGAAGTGACAAAGAGCCATTATTTTTGGAGGTGGTAAGGGAGATAGTCTTAGTTCAATTGCACTTGTATAATTAAGTGTGCCTTCAGAGCCTACAATCAAATGTGCCAAATTGATATCCGAGGTAGCAGCATTACTCCCAGGGCGCTGGGAAAGTGTTCCTTCCAGAAGGGCGTCTAAATTATATCCACCTACTCTTCTTAGGACCTTTGGAAATCTTTTCTCAATCTCGGCTTTATTATCTAACCCCAATTGCAAAAGATCGGGCACGATTTGATCAAGGCCAAATGTATGTTTGGGGAGAATTCCAAAACGGGCAGTCTCAGAGTTGGCCATTATAACATCAACTGAATTTACGTTATCACGCATTATCCCATAACGAATTGATCGACCCCCAGCAGAATTATTGCCGACCATACCACCAATAGTCGCTCGACTTGAGGTAGACACATCTACTGGGAAAAATAGTCCGTGTGGTTTCAAAAATCGGTTTAATTCATCAAGGACAATACCTGGCTCAACTACGCATCTTTTCGAACTAGGATCAAAGTCTAAAACCTTATTTAGATACTTGCTGTTATCAATAACAATAGACCTATTTACTGTTTGCCCATTTTGCGAAGTACCACCCCCTCTAGCTAAGACTGATAGCCGATTTTTTTGAGCAAAGCAGATGACTTCTTTTGCGTCTTCGATAGACTTTGGGATGACTACTGCTTTGGGCATTAGTTGGTAAATTGAAGCATCAGTAGAATATCTTCCAAGATCAAAGGAACTTTCCAAAAGATCTCCTTCAATTGACCTTTTCAAAACTGAAAAATCTGAAGCCATCAGATCGTAAAATCCTTCCCTTATCATCCGTTGATTTGTATCATACTTGCATTAGTTGAATTAACAATATGGCGTGAGCCGAGAACATCTCAAGATCAAAATAGTAATGAAGAAGCGTGACAAAATGCCAAGTAAATACACCCCAGGCAAACATTTTCTGCAAATTCCCGGTCCGTCTAACGTGCCAGATAGAATTCTGCGTGCAATGGATTTCCCAACTATTGATCACAGGGGCCAAGACTTTTTTGATCTTTCAAAAAAATGCCTTTCGGGCATGAAGAAAATTTTTAAAACGAACTCTCATGTGATTATTTATCCCGCGTCCGGCACTGGTGCTTGGGAAGCTGCCCTTACAAATACCATGTCCACGGGAGATACTGTGCTTATGGTAGAAACTGGGCATTTTGCGAGTTTATGGTGTAAAATGGCAAATCGATTAGGCATTCTTACCGAACTTATTCCTACAGACTGGCGCCGAGGGGCAGTCGCAGATCAAATAAAGGATCGCCTTATAAAAGATAAAAAAAATAAAATAAAAGCAGTCTGCGTGGTTCACAACGAAACATCTACTGGTTGTATGTCTAATATAAGAGAGGTGCGAGAAGCTATAGACCAATCAAATCATGGAGCTTTACTAATGGTGGATACGATTTCATCCTTAGCATCCTCAAATTATTGTCATGACGCGTGGGGTGTTGATGTTACGGTAGCAGGCTCGCAGAAGGGACTTATGTTACCACCGGGACTTTCGTTTAATGCAGTCTCAGAAAGGGCACTTTCAGCATCAAAAAGCTCAAATATTCCTGCATCATACTGGGCGTGGGATGACCATATCGCATCGAACAAGACTGGCGCCTTCCCCTACACCCCAGCCACAAATCTATTTTTTGGCCTAAACGAAGCTCTGGAAATGCTATTTGACGAAGGTATTGACCAGGTTTTTAAAAGGCACGAGAAACATGCCAAAGCCACAAGATTAGCTGTTCAAGCATGGGGTTTGGAAGTTCTTTGCCTTGAACCCAAAGATCACTCTAATACCCTTACAGCCGTGCTCCTGCCAGATGGTCACGATGCTGATAAATTTAGAGAAATTGTCTTACACAACTACAATATGTCATTGGGAAACGGCTTATCCAAACTATCAGGAAAAGTTTTCCGGATCGGACATTTGGGTGACTTCAATGACCTGATGTTAGTAGCGACACTTGGAGGAATAGAAATGGCGCTAGGTTGTACCAAAATTCCTCATCAGGCAGGGGGAACATTGACCGCAATGCAGTTTTTAAAAGAAAAAAATAACCAAGATTTTTAACAAAGGTAGCGAATATTATACTTCAAATGTATTCCGGATCGCTGATATATTCTCGCCGTATACCGCTGGTTTTTGAACAGAACCACCCTCAAATACTGCTGAACCGGCAACCAAAACATTTGCGCCTGCCTCTACGAGGCTTGCCGCAGTTTCAGTATCAACACCACCGTCAATTTCTAAATAAATTGGCCGTGATCCAATCATTGATTTTAACTTTTCTATTTTCTGCAATTGAGACCAAATGAAACTTTGACCACCAAATCCTGGATTTACAGTCATTACGCAAATTAGGTCAACGGAGTCCAACAGATATTCTACACTTTCTGCAGGTGTGCTAGGATTCAGAGCTATACCTGCTTTGCAACCAGCAGCACGAATTGCCTGAACTGTACGATGTGGGTGATGTGTAGCCTCGTAATGAGCTGTAATAATATCCGCACCAGCTTCTGCATATGCGGCTATATATGGCTCAACTGGACTAATCATTAGATGTACATCCATTACGGTCTTCACATGAGGACGTATAGCTTTGCACAAGGCTGGACCAAATGTTAAATTGGGAACAAAATGTCCATCCATTACATCGACATGAATCCAGTCGGCTCCCTGCTCCTCAACAGCCTGAATTTCTCTTCCAAAATCCGCAAAGTCCGCAGCAAGTATAGACGGTGCGATTTTTACATCTCTTCCCATGATGATGAAGTCCATTCTGTTATGTCACGGAGGGTACTAGCTAGTTTCTAACTTAAACACCAGAAAAAGAATTCTAAAATTCAAAAATATTTGGACAAAGATCAAAAATCAGTTGGGGCACCACCCTCTACTTTTCGACGATCTACAAATTCCCTTAATTCTTCCTCTATTCCTTGATCGATCAATGGTTCTGAAAACTCATGAAGGATTTGTTCATATAGCTTATATGCACGTTCAGGAGTCCATACTGCACCTGAAGCCTCCCACGCCTCATAATTTTTCCAATCAGACAAAAAGGGCTGATAAAAAGCACTTTCGTAACGGCTTTGAGTATGTTCTACACCAAAAAAATGTCCAGTACTGCCAACTTCTTTAATTGCTGAAATTGCGATACTGTCAGTATCTGTTGCGTGTATTTTGGGGTCCATATACCTCTGGATTTGCTGTATAATTTCACAATCCATGATAAATTTTTCTGGACTTGCAATAAGACCTCCTTCCAGCCATCCAGCTGCATGATATATTATATTTGATCCTGATTGTACTGCAGCCCACAGGCTGTTAGAAGTTTCCCAAATAGATTGACCATCAGGCACGTTTGCTGCGCATACTCCAGATGACCTCAATGGAAGACCATAGAAACGAGCTAATTGACCTGTCATTTGGGTTGCCCGAATGTATTCTGGTGTCCCAAATGCCGGAGCGCCAGATTTCATATCAACATTAGAAGTAAAAGTTCCTATTGCACATCCAACACCAGGATTAATGTACTGGGCGAGTGCTATGGCACTTAAACCCTCAGCAATCGATTGCGCAACTGCACCTGCCATTGTGACTGGCGCCATCGCTCCAGCTAGAGTAAATGGTGTTACTATCAAACCTTGATTTCGTCTGGCCAATCTCATCCATCCATCAAGCATAGGCTGATCATGCTTCAGCGGAGACGTTGAATTAATATTTGTATACATTTTTGGACTGCTATCGAACTCTTCATCTGTCCATCCACCAGCAATTCGTACCATTTCCATAACATCTTCTACTCTCTCTTTTCCTAAGCTGTAGGCATGGGGTGCTTTGTCAGTGACAGTTAATTTGTCATAAAGAACATCAAGATGGCGTGTGCTAGGATGAAGATCTACTGGTTCGACTGGGTAGCCTCCAACAAAGTGAATACAATTGAAATATTGACTAAGCTTAAGTAAATTTTTACAAGTCTCTCTCGTGCCAGGCACTTTTCGACAGATTTTTGTATCCCAGTAATTTGGTGGAGAGGAAACATTCCCAAATAATATTTTGTTCCCACCCACAGTAATTTTCTTTTCTGGATTTCGTGGTGTAATATCAAATTTCGAAGGCGCTTTATTTATCATCTCCATTATAAATTCGCGATCAAATTTAACATTTTCTCCTGAAACGAGGCAGCCAGCTTTTTTTAGTATTTCCTTAGCTTCTTGATTAAGTATTTCCAGTCCAATTTCTTCTAGTATTGTCATTGCACCAAGATGGATTGCTGTCACGCCCTCCTCATTCAACGGCTCGGTGGGCATGTCTATATTTGTAGTAAGGTGCCAAGGCAGCTGAAGAATAGATGAACCACCCCTTCTACCAGCATTGCCAGCTCGCCCACCACCCCTTTTTTGTCTGGATTTGGTTACAGTCATATGCTTGCTCTCGTTTTCTTATTTCTAAGACACCGAGCTGTACGAATTATTTCCTGTTCTTTTGCGACAATCTGAGTCGCATTAAACATAATTAAGTTAAGAGTGTTTCTATCTTTCCTATATTATCAAGCACACAATCGGAATAAGGCGCCAGATCAGAATGTGAAGCTAAGCCAGTAAGAACACCAATTTTGTACATACCCGCTTTTTCAGCAGCGAACAAATCATGAGTACTGTCCCCCACCATGGCCACGCTGTGCGGTGCAATCGAGAAAAGCTCAGAAAATTTTAAAAGAGGCCCAGGCTCTGGCTTTACTCCAAAACCGCTGTCATATCCCGCAATAAAGTCAAAGTATTTGTGAATTCCAGCAGTCTTTAGATGGGAATGCGCCACAGCCTCAAAATCATTTGTTACAAGACCTATTTTCAAACCCTTCGAGGTTAAATTTTTAAGAAATTTCTCTAATGGAATTACCTCAATAAGTTTCACTTTTTTTGCAGAATTTAACAAAAAACTCTCAATTTCATGTTGGCTCATATCATTTATAATTGGCGCAATTTTTTCTGCCGCCTGTTCAGCTGTTCCCGCTATTAACAAACTTGACTTTAAAAAGGACTGATTTTTCTGATCGTACCCTAATGCTTTTGCAACCAACTTTTTCTTTGCTGAATTATCACCACAAAGATATTCGATTGCATCCGATGTCCAGTTACTCCATGTCTTATGGAAATCAAAAAGAGTTCCATCTTTGTCAAACAAAATACCATCGAAATGCATACGGCTCAGGTCCAATTTACTTTTTCACCACCTGGCAAAAGTTGCCTAACAACAGACATCGCTTCAGGCTCTAGCCCCATGGCTTGACAGGCGTCAATAACCCAATTGTCATCAAGCAATAAAAAATCTAAAACAGCTGCTAAAAATACCCCATCATGGAATTCGTTCTTAATCGTTATTTCAGATACTCCAGTCGATGCCATAAAAACTTCCACAAGATCGTGCTTTGAAATAAGCCAGTCTGTGGCTTTTAATGCATAAATTTCTGCTTCTTCAATGGTCATAATTTATATTTAAAGCAAACTGTCAGCCGGCTGTTCCAAAATGCTGTTAGATATATTCATAGCTATCATCAGGTGATATACAACAGGTAATTCAAAATCTTCTCTATGCCCCTTGCCGAAACCAGAAATTAAAGCATTATTCGCAAGTGTTTATTTGCATTTAAGGGGGAGCCCATGAGCTATAAAAAAGTATATAATAGCTGGAAAAACGATCCAGAGGCTTTTTGGATGACTGCCGCAGATGCTATTGACTGGGTGACCAAACCTTCAAAGGCACTGTTTGCTGACAATGCGCCCTTGTACGAATGGTTTAGCGATAGTGAGGTAAATACTTGCTATAACGCCGTTGACAGGCATGTTTTAAACGGAAGAGGTGATCAAAAAGCTATTATTTATGACAGTCCAATGACTGACACAAAATATTCAATAACCTTTTCAGAACTGTTGGAAAAAGTTGCAGTCCTCGCTGGGGCTTTAAAAAATAAAGGAATTTCTAAAGGTGATCGAGTCATAATTTATATGCCCATGATCCCTGAGGGAATAATTTCCATGCTGGCTTGTGCAAGGATAGGAGCAATACATTCGGTAGTATTTGGGGGATTTGCTGCAAATGAACTTGCTGTAAGAATTGACGATGCTAAACCAAAAGCAATATTAGCAGCTTCATGTGGGTTAGAACCAAATAGGATTGTTGAATATAAACCATTAATTGACCAAGCAATTGAATTGGCAAGCCATAAGCCACAAACTGTAGTCATATTTCAACGAGCAGAATGCAAAGCAGAATTACTTGATGGGCGTGATCACGACTGGAATGTTTTTCAGGAGAATGCGGAGAAAGCTCCCTGCGTACCAGTTAAAGGTAGCCATCCTGCATATATTCTTTACACGTCCGGGACAACAGGTGCTCCAAAAGGAGTGGTTAGACCAACAGCCGGTCATCTAGTTGCTCTCAATTGGACTATGAAGAATTTTTACAACGTAGATCCCGGAGAGGTTTTTTGGGCAGCTTCTGATATTGGATGGATAGTTGGCCATAGTTACATTTGTTACGCACCTCTCATACATGGAAACACGACACTAGTTTTTGAAGGTAAGCCGGTTGGGACACCTGATGCAGGCACGTTCTGGCGCGTTATAAGCGAGCATAAAGTTAGTAACTTCTTTACGGCACCAACAGCTTTTAGAGCAATTAAAAGAATGGACCCAAAAGGAGAGCTAAAGAAAAAATATGACTTGAGTAACTTACGTGCCTTATTTTTAGCAGGAGAAAGAGCAGACCCAGATACGGTGAATTGGGCAGAAAACTTGCTGCAGATACCAATCATTGATCATTGGTGGCAAACAGAAACAGGCTATGTAATTGCTGGAAATCCATTGGGTATAGAAAAATTGCCAATAAAAGTTGGAAGTCCAACAGTTCCTATGCCAGGTTTTGTCATAAAAGTTCTAGACCGCTCCGGGAGCGAGCTACCTGCAGGACAATTAGGTTCAATCGCTATAAAATTACCTCTGCCGCCTGGCACACTTCCAACACTATGGAACGCCCAGGATAGATTTGAGTCATCGTATTTAAATACATTTCCAGGATATTACGAAACTGGTGACGCGGGCATCATTGATGACGATGGATATATTTATATTATGGCCCGAACCGATGATGTAATAAACGTAGCCGGTCATCGCCTATCAACTGGAGCAATTGAAGAAGTATTAGCAAACCATCCTGATGTAGCAGAGTGCGCAGTTATTGGAGTATCAGACAACCTAAAGGGTCAATTGCCTGTAGGTTTTTTATGCCTTACAGCTGGGGTTGATCGAGATCATATGATCATAGGAACTGAATGTGTAGAAATGGTGCGTAAGCAAATTGGCCCAGTAGCAGCATTTAAGAATGCATTAGTTGTTGATAGATTACCTAAAACAAGATCTGGCAAGATATTGCGAGGCACAATGGTTAAAATAGCAAATAATGAAGAATTTAAGCTCCCTGCAACTATTGACGATCCAGTTATTTTACAGGAAATTAGGAATGCCCTGTTTAAAATTGGTTATGCAAAATAATTCTAACGGCTCCTCACTTGCAGTAAAATCTAATTGATCTTGGATAGCTATTGTTTACGCTATAAATAAATTATGGTGTGGGACATGTTGAATAAACCTATTTGGGCTCTTACTGCCAGTGAGCTTTGTAAAAAAACAAAAAATAACGAATTAAGTGCTACTGAAATAACTGCTGCATGTCTTGAGCAGACAAAAAAAGTAAACCCACAATTGAATGCTATTGTAGATGACATGTCCGACGAGGCTATCAAACACGCAGAAAGCCTTGATAGCGAAGTAGCTGCAGGCAAACCAAAAGGACGACTATTTGGTGTCCCGGTAACTGTTAAAATAAATGTAGACCAGAAGGGATACGCCACAAGCAACGGTGTAACGGCATTAAAAAATTTAATAGCCAAGACCAACGCTCCAATAGTTGATCATCTCATGGATGCAGGAGCGGTTTTTGTTGGTAGAACTAATACTCCAGAATTTTCTTTTAGAGCTGATACAGAAAATCCTTTATACGGACGAACAAATAATCCTTGGGGCAATCATTTGTCCCCAGGTGGCTCTTCTGGTGGCGCCAGTTCTGCAGTGATGGCTGGAATGTGCACTTTGGCTCATGGAAATGATATTGGAGGTTCACTTCGCTTTCCATCTGTAGCAACTGGCGCAGTGACACTAAAACCTGGCCTAGGAAGGGTGCCGGCGTGGAACTCAAGTCAAACTAGTGAGCGAGGAATTCTTGCACAATCGATGTCAGTACAAGGTTTAATTACAAGAAGTGCCTATGATCTTCAATTAGCCATGCCAGAAATAATTCAATCAGATCTTAGAGACCCATTTCATGTTCCAATGCCTTGGGATACTTCTCATTTATCAGAAAATTCGCGGAAAGTAGCTCTTTGTTTTGAGACGCCAGGCTTCAAAACGGATCCTGAAATCGTCAAGGGTTTAAAAATAGCCGCTGATGCATTGAGCAATGTTGGGTTCGAGATACACGAGGTTACTCCACCACTCTTAGAAGAGACTGCAAAAACCGGGTACAGTGCACTACTGGGAGAAGTACAAGCTCTTTTAGGAGAAGATATAAGAAGAAATGGTTCTGAAAAAATACAAATGATTTTTGATGAATATTTTCGCCAATTTGAACCTTATGACGGGAAAAAGCTTTTAACAGCGATGGCAAACCGAACTCATTATGCTCGGGAATGGTCACTGTTTATGGATGAGTATCCGCTAATTATTTCAAATTTAATACCAACTAGCTTTTTTTATCCAGATCGAGATTCTGAAGGAAAGGCAGGTGTAACTGAGGTTTTAGGTGCAGCACTCTGGTCATATTCAATGAATTTTATTGGTCATCCAGCTGGTATTGTGCCAACACACATTGCTAATACTAAAGCAGGCCCTGTCCCAATTGGAATTCAAATCATTGGAAAACGTTGGCGCGAAGATACCGTTGTTGCGGCTTTGATTGCGATTGAAGAATACTGCGGTACTTTTTACGAAAAGCTATGGGAGAAATTAGGTTGGTTGAATTAAACAAATTGTTCTTGAATTAGTCGCTCATCTAGCCCGTGGCCTTCATTAAAAAGAATTCTATGCTGGATCTTAGTCTCTGAACTAATTTCAACTTTTTTGACATTTTTAAAAGATATACTGTCAGCATCTGCCATTACAGGTCTTTTAGTATTATCAAGTACATCGATCCGAACGACTGCAGTTTTTGGTAACAATGCACCACGCCATCTACGCGGTCTGTATGCGTTTAAAGCAGTCATCGCGAGAACATCTGCGCCCATGGGGAGTATGGGCCCATGAGCAGAATAATTGTATGCGGTTGATCCTGCTGGCGTGGCAACTAAAACACCATCGCATACTAGTTCATCCATACGCTGTCGGTTATCAACCCATATTTGCAACTTGGCAGCTTGTGGCCCAGCTCTTAAAAGCGATACTTCATTTATCGCCAGTGCTGTTTCAATTTTTCCATCAACTAGTGTAGCTTTCATGATAAGAGGATTAATTATTTGCTCCTCAGCATTAGAAAGTCGCAACGGCAATGCATCCGTTTCATAAGCGTTCATCATAAAACCAACAGTTCCACGATTCATCCCATACACTGGGGCACGAAAATTCTGACAAAGGTGTAAAGTTTGAAGCATAAAACCATCGCCACCCAACGCGACGATATAGTCAGCCTCCTTGAAATCACATTGTCCGTAGATTTCTGTCAGCTCATGCAATGCAGCTTGTGCACTATCCGTATCAGCAGCTAAAAATGCAATTTTTTCTGACATATTTGTATCCTTAATGGATTTAATAACAATCTATCTGTTTTACTTGTATGAATCAGCATAAACGAGATAAAAATACAAGTTAATCAAAAGTTGTTCTGGCTTTTTGCTCATTTGGCCCTACCGGCCTTGACCAAATAATAATATTTAGGCATCACACGAATTATGTTGATATTTAAGATTTTCTTACCGGATCAATGGAAAGTTTTTACAAAAGATGGGCAAACCACAGGAGCGCCTGTTGATATATCAGATGGATACATACATTTCTCTAAAGCGTCACAACTCATGGAAACCATGAGTAAACATTTTTCGGATCACGAAGATTTGGTATTAGCTGCTTGTAAAACAGAAAAATTTTCAACAGACCTTAAATGGGAGCCTTCCCGCAGAGGGCAAGATTTTCCACATTTGTACAGAGAGCTCCTAATGGCTGACATAGAATGGCATACTAATTTAAAAAAGAAAAACGGTCATCATTCGTTGCCGGAGGGTATTAATGAAATTATCTGAAAAAATTGCCCTCCAATTATTATCAAACGTTGACCCAGAAATAGCTCACAACTTAGCTATCAAAGCTCTAAAATTTGGGGTTATCCCAAGCACCCCAGGTTTTCACGCAAAAACTTTGGAACTTAGCGTTGCGGGATTGAAATTTAACAATCCATTAGGTTTAGCTGCTGGTTTCGATAAGAATGCAGAAGCTATTAAACCCCTTATGAAATTTGGATTTGGCTTCATCGAAATTGGGGCTGTCACCCCTCTTGCTCAACCCGGAAATCCTAAACCGCGCCTGTTCAGGCTTAACGAAGATGAAGCCATTATAAATCGGTTTGGATTTAACAATGATGGCATGCTTGCAGTCGCAAAAAGATTGTCTAAACGCCCTTCAAACGGGATAATTGGCTTAAACCTTGGAGCTAATAAAACCAGCGCTGATCGCATCGGTGATTTTGCAAATGTGTTTAAAACATGTTGTGAATTTGTTGATTTTGCTACTGTCAATGTTTCATCACCAAATACTGAGAATTTAAGAAAGCTCCAATCAGAAAAAGCATTACGTGAATTATTAAACGGAGTAATTGCTTGTCAGGATAATTTAAAATCAAGGGTTCCTGTATTTTTAAAAATAGCACCAGACCTTAAACAACATGAACTAGAAAACATTGTTTTGGTTGCGAAGGACACAAATATTGACGGAATTATCGCGACGAATACAACCACCCAGCGAGACAATCTAAAAAGTATTTATCAACATGAAAAAGGTGGGCTATCGGGAGTACCAATATTTGAGATGTCAACGCGTGTGCTTGCGCAACTTTATTCTATTACAGAGGGTAAAATACCATTAATTGGTGTCGGTGGCGTATTTACAGGCAAACAATTATTTCAAAAAATTCAGGCTGGAGCTTCCTTAGTGCAAATATACTCTGCCCTTATTTATGCAGGTTTTTCTGTTACAAACAAAATTCTTAGAGAATTAGATTTCTATTTAAGAGAAAATGGTTTCAAAAATGTGGAAGAAGCCGTCGGAACTCGCGCAAAGGAATGGCTATGAAAACAATCTGGCATAACCCAAGATGTTCAAAGTCAAGGACTGCCTTAAATTTACTCAAAGATATGTCTGTTGATGTTCATGTATTTCATTACCTAAATGAAATCTTTACCTACGAAGACCTGATGTCCCTAATAGAAAAGTTGTCAATCCCTGTTATAGAGCTTGTGCGCACAAACGAGAAAATATTTCGCGCTTCAGGGTTGAGCCGCACTAGTAAAGATGAGTTACTTATTGAGGCAATGTTACAAAACCCAATTTTGATTGAACGACCTATTATAATCTCTGGTGACAAAGCAGTGATAGGACGTCCTCCAGAGCGAGCTTTGGAGTTATTTAGATAATTGAACTTTCTAATTTTGGATATTTTGTAAGTAGTGATATGCCTCGTGCTGCATATGAGACTAAGAGTGCGACCCAAAGACCGTAAAACCCGTATAAGTTAATAAAAATATATGCAGATAGCGCGTAAATAATTAGTGATAAAAACATCATATTGCGCATATCAACCGAGCGAGTAGCGCCAACAAAAATACCATCCATTAAAAAAGGTAGTGCCCCAAAGATAGGGCCAAGAACAATGAAAATTAGAAAATTTTCAGAAACCAGTCTGACCTCATTGGATATTGTCATTATTGCAATAAAAAATCCCCCCAAAAAAGCATAAGTAACCGCCATAAAAACAGCGATTGTAAAGGTCCACACTCCCGACTTAACTACGGCATCTCTGAGCATAGAGCGACTAGATTTACCGACAGCCTGTCCCACTAAAACCTCTGCTGCAAAAGCAAAGCCATCCATCCCATAAGCAGAGATATGCAAAAATTGGAGTAGAATTTGAGTTGCCGCTAATTCAACGTCACCAAATTTTCCTGAGGTCATAAGGAAAGACACAAATATTATTTCGAGCATAAATGACCGTAAAAAAATATCTCTATTTACTAACAAAATAGCAATCACTTTTGTCTTAGAAAATATCAAAGACCAGTCTATTTTTGGAAAATTATGGGATAGTGCGAAACATATTCCCAAGCCCATAAAAAAAGCAAACCATTCAGCTATAAAAGTAGCCCATGCAACACCCTCGACACCCCACCCCATACCTAGCACAAACCAAAAATCTAGAGCTGCATTCAAACCATTCATTGCCAACTGTAATATCAATACATATTTGGTTTTCTCTAATGCGATTAGCCATCCCATGATTGCATAGGTAGCAATTATTGCTGGCGCAGAGAAAATACGAATACTCATATAATCTAGCGCTAATAACTCAACTTCAGCGGAACTCGGAGATATTAGAAAAGATAACCAAAATAATATTGGGTGTATTAAAATGACAAAAAAACCACACGCTAAACCAATTAAAAGGCCACGGACAAGTAGAGCTAACACTTCGGATGTATCATCTCTGCCATATGCTTGGGCTACAAACCCTGTGGTGCCCATTCGCAAGAAACCAAACAACCAATAAACTGCACTGAGGATTATCGCACCGATCCCAACTGCCCCAATTGCAACGGCATTTCCAAGCTGCCCAATCACACCAGTATCAATAGCGCCGAGGATTGGAATCGAAATATTGGATAGCACAATAGGAAGCGCTATGGACATTACGCGGCGGTGGGTTATGCCTATCGAAGAATCCAAATCCTATCCCTTCAGATATTAAGTATGATAACCCTTAAGCAGGTACCAAATATTGGTAGATTTAAAATTGAATCTTATGGGTTACTAAAATTATTCTCATCGACCTTGATGGATTAGTAAGACA
The DNA here is from genome assembly GCF_965655845.1 of Candidatus Salinivivens marinus. Taxonomy (NCBI): domain Bacteria; kingdom Pseudomonadati; phylum Pseudomonadota; class Alphaproteobacteria; order Rhodobacterales; family Paracoccaceae; genus Candidatus Salinivivens; species Candidatus Salinivivens marinus. The sequence goes on along the minus strand of NZ_CBFHHX010000004.1, from coordinate 119,783 downwards.
GCACTACACTTGGCGCAAGACTTGAGGTGTTGTATGAGTGAAGGTAAGCTTTCTTTCAAGGAAATGTGTGCAAAATTCGAGGTGACACCACGAACTTTACGGTACTACGAATATATTGAATTATTGAATCCAGAAAGGGTTGGACGCTCACGTTTTTATGGTGCCAGAGAGTGTGCAAGAATGACATTGATTTTGCGCGGCAGGAAATTTGGATTTCAATTAGAAGAACTCAGACAGTGGCTATTAATTTATGATAAAGAGGGAACAGACGCCCAAATGCATGTATTCATTGATATGGCTGATCGTAAACTTATTGAACTTTTCGAACAACAAAAGCAATTGGCTGAGACAATCAAAGAATTAGAAGAGCTCCGGAAATTAACTAAAAACTCTTTAGAGAACTAAGTTGACGTAACGTTTGTTTACGTAAACGTTAACTTTTCTAGTTTATCAATTAAGATGAAACAAAAAGAGTTAAAGATGAGTGACCCGTTAAGCATCCGTGAAATGTGCGTCGAATATGGAGTGACCGCTAGGACACTGCGGTTTTATGAAGCTAAAGAGCTTCTATTTCCTATTCGAGACGGTCAAAGGCGACTTTTTACAAAACGTGACCAAGCACGTCTTAAATTGATTATTAAAGGAAAAAGGTTTGGTTTCTCGCTGGAAGAAATCAGACAATTGCTTGACTTATATGACATGGGTGATCAACAGCAGACACAGCTCGTCAAAACGTATGAATTGGCAAAAGAAAGACTGAAACAACTTGAGTCACAGCACTATGAACTTGGCGAAACGATTAAAGAGTTGAAGGAACAATTGGTTCTCGGAAAAGAACTTATGGTTCAAGCCAAGTTGTCTTATGAGCCAGCCGAATAGTAAAATGGAACCAAAATAATGCCAAGCTACTCCGCACCAATTGAAGATATAAAATTTGTATTACAGAACGTATTAGAAATTCACGATAGTCCGATACCAGGGTACAGCGAACTGGATAACGAGTATTTAAATGCGATTTTAGAAGAAGCTTCAAAAATTTCTAATGAGGTACTGGCACCATTGAATTCTATTGGAGACGAACATGGGTGTACTTTTGAAAATGGTGTAGTTTATACGCCACCTGGTTTCAAAGAAGCCTTCAATCAACTCAAAGATGGTGGGTGGACTGGAATTGATTGTGATGTAAAATTTGGGGGCCAAGGTCTGCCGTATCTGGTCAGCATTGCAGTTGGAGAAATGTTTGCTAGTGCAAACATGGCACTTGGGATGTATCACGGCCTAACACATGGTGCTTATTCTGCAATTTATTCTCATGGCAGTGATGAACAGAAAAAAAAGTACTTGCCGAATTTGGTAAATTGCAAATGGACAGGTACAATGAACCTGACTGAGCCTCATTGTGGGACAGATCTAGGTCTGATGAGGACAAAGGCCGTTAGGAGATCTGATGGAACATTCCAAATAAGTGGACAAAAAATCTTTATTTCCGCAGGTGATCACGACCTTGCAGAGAATATCATACATTTAGTTCTTGCGAAAATACCAAATGGACCTGATGGCGTAAAAGGCATATCACTTTTTATTGTCCCAAAATTTTTGGTGAACGACGATGGCTCTTTAGGAGCCCGCAACCAAGTATCGGTGGGGAAAATAGAAAAGAAAATGGGAATCCATGGAAATGCTACGTGCGTAATGAATTATGACGGAGCAACCGGATATTTAGTGGGTGAAGAACATAAGGGTATGAGAGCGATGTTCACTATGATGAACGAAGCCAGGCTTGGGGTGGGTTTGCAAGGCCTCTCACAAGCAGAGTTGGCTTATCAAAATGCTCTTGCATATGCTAAGGACCGTTTACAAGGAAGAGATGTCACAGGTAGTAAGAATCCTGATGGATTAGCTGATCCAATCATTGTCCATCCAGATGTTCGACGGAATTTAATGGATCAGAAATGTTTCTCGGAAGGAAGTAGAGCATTCATCCTTTGGGGTGCAAGTATCATAGACAAAGCTAATCGAACCTCAGATATCAATGCCGAAGGTTTAATAGGACTTTTAACACCTGTCATTAAAGGATTTTTAACTGATAAGGGTTTTGATATGACAATTCAAGCCCAACAAATATTTGGCGGACACGGATATATAGAAGAATGGGGAATGTCTCAATTTGCACGAGATGCACGTATTGCTATGATCTATGAAGGCGCGAATGGTATTCAGGCTTTGGATTTGGTCGGACGAAAATTGCCTCAGGATCAAGGCAAAAATATGATAGCATTCTTCACAATTTTGAAGACTTACATAAAAGAAAATAAAAATAAATTGGAAGAATTTGATGATATATTTCTAGAACCCATGAAATCTGCGACAGCCGATTTAGAGGGTGCTGTCCTGTATTTCATGGACAAAGGGATAAAGAATCCAAACGATGCACTTTCTGGATCTTATGACTTCATGCACCTGTTTGGATACGTATGTCTTGGTTTTATATGGTGTAGAATGGCTAAGGCATCATTTGAAGCAAAAACCTCAGGAGCACATGATAATGATTTTCATCAAAGCAAGATTTCAACTGGCCAATATTTTATGGAAAGACAGCTACCATTTACAAAGCTACACCTAGCACGCATCAGAGCAGGATCCGACGCAGTCATGAAATTGAATCCAGAAAATTTCTAAGTAGGATACATTATGAAATTCCAACTACATTCATTTGGTGAAAGCGGGCATTCCTATAAAATTGCTCTGGCCCTTCATTTCGCAAAAGTCGACTGGCAGCAGATCTTCATCGACTTTTTTCGGGGTGAAGCAAGATCGGAAACTTATAAAAATGAAATAAATGCAATGGCTGAAGTTCCTGTTCTTGTACATGGTGATAAAAAAATTTCACAATCAGGCGCTATATTAGACTATCTGCATGGGAAAATAGGCATCTATTTTGGGGAAAATGAACAAGAACGTTCTGAAATTTTACGATGGGTATTATGGGACAATTCGAGATTATCAGGGAGCCTTGGACCTACTCGGTTTTTAATGAATTTTATTCCGAAAGACAAAAAACCCATCGAAGTAATTAGTTATCTTCAGAAGCGAAATAGTACTGCTCTTTCTATATTGGAAAGTCACCTCAGTATGCAAAATTGGATTGCAGCAGATCAGTTCAGCGCTGCCGATTTGTCCTGTTGTTCATATCTATTCTACCCAGAAGACTTTGGTTTTAATAGAAAATCTTATCCGAATATCGATCGCTGGTTATCAAACATTGAAACATACGAAAATTGGAAGCACCCTTACGACTTACTTGAGCGAGCATATCCACCGAAGTAAAGGATTTAATATGAAAGAAGTTTTTATTTATGATTCAGTCCGTACTCCTAGAGGCAGAGGACGGAAGGACGGCAGTCTACATGAAGTAACCGCTCTTGCCTTATCTACAACAGTTTTAAACAATATTAAAAAGCGAAATGAATTAGACGGACATTCTATTGAAGACGTAATATGGGGGAACGTTACTCAAATTGGAGAACAAGGGGCTTGTCTCGCAAGAACAGCAGTTTTGGCTTCTGAATTAGATGAAAACGTACCTGGCATTTCGATTAATAGATTTTGTGCTTCAGGATTAGAGGCAGTCAACCTCGCAGCCAATCAAATTCGAGGAGGAGCTGGAAATTGTTACATTGCTGGTGGTGTAGAAAGCATGAGCCGAGTTCCAATGAGTAGTGATGGCGGCGCTGTTGCTGTTGACCCAAGCTTTACCATGAATAATTATTTTGTACCGCAAGGGATTAGTGCTGATTTGATTGCCACAAAGCATGGTTTTTCTCGCGATCAAGCAGATGAATTAGCAGTAGAAAGTCAAAAAAGAGCAAGTATTGCCTGGAATGAAGATAGATTTTCTAAGTCAATTGTACCGGTAACTGACATCAATGGATTAACAATTCTTGAGCACGATGAATATATAAGAGCTGATACCGATATGCAAAAGCTCGGTGCATTAAAATCAGCATTTCAGGATATGGGAGAGACGATGCCCGGTTTCGACAAAGTGGCTTTAATGAAATATCCAGAGATAGATAAAATTAATCACATTCATCATGCCGGTAATAGTTCAGGCATAGTCGATGGAGCTGCAGGAATATTAATTGGTGATCAGGATTTTGGTACAGCTCGAGGATTGAAGCCAAGAGCTAAAATTCGGGCAACATGTAAAGTAGGTACTGAACCAACTATCATGCTAACTGGACCGGTCCCAGCCACGAACAAAATTCTCTCAGATAGCGGACTTAAAATCAGTGACATTGATCTTTTTGAAGTAAACGAAGCATTTGCCTCAATAGTTCTCATGTTTGAGCAGGCGTTTGACGTAAATCATGATAAAGTGAATGTGAACGGTGGATCAATCGCGATGGGACACCCACTCGGCGCCACTGGGGCAATGATTTTAGGAACACTATTAGACGAATTGGAACGTCAAGATAAAACAATAGGTCTCGCTACTCTATGCGTAGCATCCGGGATGGGTGCCGCAACAATTATTGAGCGAGTTTAAGGTATAAAATGGCAGATTTTACAATAAAGATAGACACAGATCAGATAGCTACCATTTTGTGGGATTGCCCCGAAAAGCCTTTTAATATCTTAAATTTCGAAGCTATTAAACTTTTGGATAGCCTAGTCGATGAAGTCCTATTAAATGATAATATAAGTGGCGCTATAATCACGAGTGCAAAACCTGATTTTGCTGCTGGAATGGACCTCAAAGTTTTAGCAGATTTAAAAAATTCAAATGGTGCCAATCCTACCCAAGGTTTGTTCGACGGGTTCATGCAAATGCATACAATTATGCGTAAAATCGAACGCGCAGGAATGGATCCCAAAACAAACAAAGGTGGAAAACCTATTGTAACAGTTCTTCCGGGAACCGCGCTCGGAATAGGCTTAGAAATTCCACTCTGCACTCATCGCATTTTTGCTGCAAATAATAATAAAGCGAAAATTGGGTTACCTGAAATTAAAGTGGGTATTTTCCCGGGAGCTGGAGGAACAACAAGGTTAGTTAGAAAATTAGGCATATTTGGAGCATCAGAGTTTCTGCTTGAAGGGAAAACTGTAGACCCAATCAAGGCAAAATCATCAGGAATTATCGATGAGGTTAGCGATACTCCCATGTCAGATGCAAAAGCTTGGGTTCTGTCGGCAAGTGATGCGGATATAGTTAAGCCATGGGATCAAAAAGGTTATAAACTACCTGGCGGCGCACCCTATTCCCCATCTGGCTTCATGACTTTTGTCGGCGCTTCTGCTATGGTTACTGGTAAAACCATGGGCGCTTATCCTGCACCGAAAGCCTTAATGAGTGCCGTTTATGAGGGCTCACTGGTTGCTTTTGATACTGCACTGAAGATTGAGGCGCGTTGGTTCACAAATATTGTTATGAACCCTTCTTCATCTGCTATGATTAGAAGCCTATTCATTAGTAAAGGAGCGCTAGAAAAGGGAGCTGTTCGACCAAAAGAAGTACCAGATCAGCGTGCAAAGACGGTTGGAGTGTTGGGCGCGGGAATGATGGGGGCCGGCATTGCCTTGGTAGCCGCTCAAGCCGGCATCGAAGTCGTGTTAGTTGATCGAAGCCAGGATGTTGCAGATAAGGGTAAGGCTTATTCCGAACAATATCTAAATGCCGGTATAAAACGTGGAAAAGTATCTGACAAAATTAAAGACGATATCCTCAACCGTATTTTAGCAACAGATGACTACACAAGACTTTCTAAGGCAGATTTAATTATCGAAGCAGTTTTTGAGGATACAAAGGTTAAATCTGATGTCACGAAGGCAGTTTTAGAAATAGTCCGGGAAGACTGTATATTTGCATCTAATACCTCAACACTTCCAATAAGCGAATTGGCGAAGGCGAGCAAATATCCTGAGAATTATATTGGGATACACTTTTTTAGCCCCGTCGAGAAAATGCTGCTCGTTGAAATCATCAAAGGGGAAAAAACTGGAAATAGAGCAGTTGCAAAAGCGTTGGACTTTGTTCGCCAGATCAAAAAGACTCCCATTGTTGTCAACGACTCCAGGTTTTTTTACGCTAATCGATGCATCATTCCTTACCTTAATGAAGGGCTCAGAATGATTACTGAAGGGATACCTCCGAGTATAATTGAAAGCGCGGCAAAGCAATTAGGATTTCCTCTAGGACCAATACAACTCGTGGATGAAACTTCCATTGAACTGGGTGCAAAAATTGCACGTGCTACTCGAGCGGCTATGGGAAAATCATATCCGAACGATCAAATTGACGAAATTTTGTTTTGGATGGAAGATAAGGGCCGTCTAGGAAGAAAAGCCAACGCTGGGTTTTTTAACTATAACGAAAATGGCAAAAGAGAAGGGTTTTGGACTGGTTTACAAGAAAAGTATCCTCTGTCAAAAACTACACCCAACCTCACAGAAGTGCAGCATAGACTTATGTTTATCCAAGCGCTAGAGGCCGTACGTGCATTGGAGGAAGGCGTTCTGATGGATATTCGAGAGGGAGATGTAGGTGCTGTTTTGGGATGGGGCTTTGCTCCTTGGTCAGGCGGGCCGTTAAGTTGGCTAGATATCCTAGGAACCCCATACGCTGCAGAACGCAGTCAGGAATTATGCAAAACTTATGGACCAAGGTTTGACTGCCCGCCTCTTCTAGCTGATATGGGAAAAAATAATGAGGCCTTCTATGAGCGATTTTCGCCTGAAAAATTAGACTAGACTTTTTAAAAGTCAAAAAGCCAATTCTAAAAATAAAAAATGTTACCCACTAATCTTAGTTGAGTTGCAAAAGCTATTAAATTTAGCTTTATTATGGTACGAGCGTGTGAACAAACAATTAGAGGCTGAACCGATATGGGCTGGATGAAAGACGAAACAGGACTAGAGAAAACTCAAGCGAATTTTGTTCCGTTAACTCCACTTTCTCACTTACAAAGAGCAGCAAAAGTATTCCCGACTAGCACAGCAGTTGTATACAATAATCATCGAGTAAATTATGCTGAATATTATGCTCGCTGTAGCCAACTAGCGTCGGCACTAATCGACGTTGGTGTAAAACCTGGCAGCGTTGTAGCGACTATTTTGCCAAATGTTCCTGCACAAGCTGAGGCTCATTTTGGTGTACCAGCATGTGGCGCTGTTTTAAACACGATAAACACTCGTTTAGACGTGGATACTGTTTCCTACATTTTTAACCATGGAGAAGCTAAAGTTGTTTTGGTTGACACCCAATTTTTACCACTAGCAGAGAGTGCATGTGCTAAAGTAGACGGAAAACCTCCTTTAATTATAGAGGTTCCAGACCCTAGTGCAGGATTTCAAAGCAGTGGGAAATACGTAACCTATGAGCAATTTTTGTCATCTGGAGATAAACAATTTAAATGGTTGATGCCACAGGATGAGTGGGAAAGCCTGGCATTAAATTATACATCAGGAACGACGGGACGACCAAAGGGAGTGGTCTACCATCATCGCGGTGCCTATTTGATGACCATGGGAACTGTTGTTTCATGGAGAATGCAAATATTCCCAGTCTTTTTGACAATAGTGCCACTTTTTCATTGTAACGGTTGGAACCATACATGGCTCATGCCAATGGTTGGAGGTAAACTAGTATGCTGCAGGGAAATCTCAGCAGCAGCAATTTATAGTGCTATTTCGCAGGAAAAAGTCGCATTTTTTGGTGGAGCTCCTATTGTCCTTAATTTGATTGTGAATGCAGACCAAAAAGAAAGAAAGCATTTTGACCACAAAGTTGAAGTTTTCACAGCGGGTGCTCCACCCGCACCTGCGACATTGGACAAGATGGAGAAATTAGGATTCAATGTTACTCAGGTCTACGGCCTAACTGAAACATATGGGCACGTTACAGAATGTTTATGGCAAGATAATGACTGGGCCACTGTTACAGATGAGGAACGGGCAACTATAAAGGCTCGGCAAGGCATTGCTATGCCGATGATGGAAGATATCACCGTTATGGATGATGAAATGAAACAAATTCCGATGGACAGCACCACACAGGGCGAAATAATGATCCGAGGTAACTCAGTTATGAAAGGGTACTACAAGAATGAGGAGGCGACGAATGTAGCTTTTTCAGGAGGCTATTTTCACTCAGGAGACATAGCGATCCAGCACCCAAATACATATATCCAAATAGCCGATCGTGCGAAAGATATAATTATTTCTGGTGGCGAAAATATTAGTTCGGTTGAGGTTGAAGGCGTGCTTATGGCACATGAGACCGTATCGCTGTGTGCAGTTGTCGCAATGCCGGACGATAAGTGGGGAGAAGTACCGTGTGCTTTTGTGGAGCTACTGCCTAATGCTGTAACAAACGAACGTGAATTGATTGATTTCTCACGCACGAAAATAGCTGGATTTAAATGTCCTAAGAAAATTGTTTTTCAAGAATTACCGAAGACATCGACCGGCAAGATACAAAAATTTGAACTCCGAAAAGTCGCTAAGGATTTAACGTAGCGATTAGTTTAGATAATTGCGCTAACCCAAGTCTAAAAAGTAGATAAAGATGACTGCCTTAACCCAGTATCAAAGATTGGAAGCAACGGGGATTTGGCGCAAGAGTGCTGAGGCTCAAAGGATTGATGTAATAATATCAATTGGTGAGTCATCGTTAGTCATCACTGATATAAATGAAAAACCACTCACTCACTGGTCCCTTGCCGCACTGGCTGTAAAACAGTCTAAAGATGGGCATAAGCTATATCATCCAGATGGGGATCCCAGTGAAACACTTGAGTTGGGGAATAATGAAAATGAAATGGCAGAAGCGATCGAAAAATTAATGAAAGTGGTGAGTCGTAGGCGACCAAAGCCAGGTCGGCTGCGTATCTATAGCTTAGCATCAATTTTACTTATAATTTCGGGGTTAAGTATTTTTTGGCTTCCCACTGCTCTGCGCGATTATACCCAAAAAATAATTCCAGAGGTTAGAGAACAGGAAATTGGCGAAGCTGTGTTGAATGAATTTATTTCATTTGTTGGAGCACCGTGCTCAAGAGAACTTGGGAAAATGGCATTAGATAAATTTGTCTCAAACTTAGGCTTTTTAGAATACACCTTTTACATAGTGCCGAGTGAAACTATTGATGTACTACACCTTCCAGGAAAAATAATTGTAGTTTCAAAAGCTCTTGTAGAAGACTTTGATGACCCTGATGTGTTGGCAGGTTATGTGTTGGCCCAGATACAAAGGGAAGCAAAAAGTAATGCTTTGGACGAGCTCATGAAGCAAATGAGCAATATGGAAATAATTCAGTTTCTGTTCGGGAAAAGTCCCGATGCCAAGACCCTTAGAGGCTTTTCGAAAGATTGGATCACAAAAAAGAAAGAGAGTTTAGACTTAGAGAGCCTAATGAAGGAGTTCAATAATAGAGAAATTTCTTCCCTGCCATACTCATACGCCAAAGATGTTACAGGCCAAACCACGCAATTTTTGATAAATAGTGAGAAAACATCGGAAAAAGCTAGAAAACCAAGTTTGGACGATAGTTCTTGGCTTGCTTTACAAACTATTTGCGGTGGCTAACCACCGACACTCATGGCAAAGAAATAATATTTACTTCGTCCCGAACATACGGTCCCCAGCATCACCCAGTCCAGGCACAATGTAACCATTTTCATTTAATTTTTCATCTACCGCGGCCGTTACAATCGGAACATCAGGATGCGCCTCTCTCATTCGCTCAACACCCTCAGGTGCAGCAAGCAAGCATAAAAACCTTATATCCCTAGCTCCCGCGTCTTTCAAACGCTGAATTGCAGCTGCAGATGAATTTCCAGTTGCAAGCATTGGATCTACCGCAATGACTACTCGGTCCTCTATGCCATCTGGAACCTTAAAATAGTACTCGACCGGCTGCAATGTTTTCTCATCTCTGTAGAGACCAACAAAACCAACGCGGGCAGACGGGATCAATTCCAACACACCATCCAAAAGGCCATTTCCTGCCCTAAGAATTGATACTAGAGCCAGCTTTTTACCTGCCATCACAGGTGCATCCATCGGAACAAGTGGTGTGTCAATCTTTTTTAAACGTGTGGGTAGTTCGCGAGTCACCTCATAGGCCAAAAACTGGCTTATTTCGCGTAATAACTGTCTGAATAATGCAGTCGGAGTCTCTTTTTCTCGCATCAAAGTAAGCTTATGCTGGACTAATGGATGATCAACAATAATTAGGTTTTGGTCCATTCAGAATTTATCCTCTCGAGTAATATTAATTTTTGCTTCTCATCACAAAAAGCGGCGTGAATTGCATTTTGATTTATAACTTTAAAGATGTCTTCATCCCAATCAAAAACATCTTTAAGATTATTATATTCTGTTGTCATGGTTGTATTAAAGAAGGGTGGGTCATCAGTAGATACTGTCACTGAGACACCGCTTTTTAATAGTGAATCAATGGGATGCAGTGAGAGCTTTTCAAATATACCAAGAAATACATTTGAACCAGGGCAAACTTCCAATGTTATTTCTTTATCGATAGCTTCCCTTATTAAATTCTTATCATTAATTATTTGAACGCCATGGCCCAAACGGGTAACGCTGAGATCCTGGATCGCCTGTCTCACGCTCTCAGCTCCTCCCCATTCACCTGCGTGTGTCGTTAATCCTAGCCCAGCCTCCTCAGCCATATCAAAAGAGAATTTAAAATCTGCTTGGCTACCGACTAGTTCATCACCCCCCATGCCAAAACCTACAACAAAGATGGAAGCTGTCTCTGCTGCACAAATCGCAGCTTTTTTGGCTAGGGCTGGACCATTATGTCTAATGCAAGTTACAATACCTCGCATTTCTATCCCTTGATCTTTTTTTGCAATATCCGCAGCACTCTCTATCGCCGCTAAATATTCCTTCCATGCAGTTAAATCTCCTCCACCACAAAAATCTGGTGAAATAAAAACTTCTGTATAAATTACACCATTTTCTGCCGACTTTTCTAATATTGACAAAGTAAGACGATGAAAATCTTCTGGTTCTTTTAATACCTGACACGCAGCTTCATAAGTAGATAAGAATTCATTAAAATTTGAAAAACTATAATCGCCGTCAGCATTGAAAATACCAGATAGATCAACGTTCTTTTCCGCCGCAAGTTGCTGGATGAAACTAGGCGGCGCTGCACCCTCATGATGCAAATGGAGCTCGATTTTCGGCAATTTTCTCATATTCATAAGAGACTCTTTCCGGGACCAATTGTAGGTAAACTCATATAATTAGCAACTGTTGCAGCAACATCCACGAAATTCACTTTTTTATTTTTATTGGGAGAAGCGCCTACCATGAGAATAGGAACATTTTCCCTAGTGTGTTCAGAACCGCTCCAGGTTGGATCATTTCCATGGTCAGCAGTTAGAACTAAAAAATCATCTTTCCTTAATTTACTAATTATTTTTGAAATTTCGGTATCAAACCACTCTAAAGCTTTTGCATAACCGGAGATATCACGTCTGTGGCCGTACAAGGTATCAAACTCTACAAAATTACCAAAAATAAAACTATCATCAGATCCAGTTTCAATTTCTGATTCCAGCGCTTGCATTAATTGAACATCCTCACCCTTTATAAGGCGATCGAAACCACGCATTGAAAAAATATCCCCTATTTTTCCCAAGGCTAATGTCGCAATCCCATCTTCTTGCATCCATTCACTTAGTATTTTTTTTGGAGGCGCCATAGCAAAATCACGCCGGTTGATGGTTCGTGACCATCCAGACTTATTGTTGCCAATAAAAGGACGAGCAATCACTCTGCCCACGTTCATTTTATGAAGATATGGTGCCAGTAAGTGACATAAATCATATAAGCGAGATAAACCAAAATACTCTTCATGGGCTGCAATCTGAAAAACACTGTCAGCCGACGTATAACAAATTGGGTTACCAGACTGGCAGTGCTCCTCACCAAGTTCATTCAGTATTTCTGTTCCAGATGCATGACAATTGCCCAGAATGCCTTCAAGTTTCCCAAGGTCACAAATGAGGTTCACTAATTCTGTGTCAAACGCCTTATCAGTATCTGGAAAATAGTGCCAATCACAATCCAGTGGTACACCAGCTAACTCCCAATGACCTGTTATAGTATCTTTTCCCATCGATACCGGGGCCGCGACCGCATATGCTGCTCCTTTTTCAACGATTGGAATGTTTGGGGCTGTATCTCCAGTTGATAAAGAAATCGCATTTCCCAGACCTAAAGATTGTAAAGTTGGAACCCTCAAGGGACCAGTTCGACCTTCACTTGCAATGCCAGACTCGCATGCTTTTGCAATATTGAGAATAGTATTTGAGCCTGAGTCACTTATAGAGCCATTAAAATATTTATCCGAGTCGATGGCCCCTCCAACCCCCACAGAATCCATTACAAGAAGTATAGCTCTGGGCATTAAATTACTCGCTTCAAAACTAACTCTGCTTCTTTCGGAGGGGTATCGCTCACTTTCATTGCTCCTAAAACTTGTATTTTTGCTGACTCCGCATGATCAATACGCGCGGCGTGAATTTTAAGAATTGGCGTTCCCTTTGACAATTTCGTCCCAACACTAACGATATCACTAAATCCAACGGCATGATCAACTTTGTCCGTTTCGACGAGTCGCCCACCACCAAGTTTAACAACGATATTTCCCAAGAATTGCCCATCCCATCCTACTAAATATCCTGACGCAGAGGCACAAACTTCAATAACCGCAGTGGATTCGGGAAGGTACCTGCCAAAATCATTACCAAAATTGCTGGGACCGCCCATTAATGCAATCATTTCACTAAATTTTTCCATAGCAGCGCCATTATTGATTTGTCTCTCTAATTCGACCGACGCTTCTTCTGTATTTTTAAATATTTTTTGAGCTGTGAGGATCTCGGCGCCAAGCGACACCGTTATAGACCGCAATCTTCCTCCCTTATCTCCAGACATAACGCGGACTGCTTCAACAATTTCAAGGGCATTGCCCATTGCAGGAGCTAGAGGTTGGTTCATGTCAGTTATAAGTCCAGTTGTCGGACAGCCCGCCTCATTCGCCGTTTTAACCAAAGCCTGCGCAAGTTTAGTAGCCTGGTTTAAGTCTGTCATAAATGCTCCAGACCCACATTTAATATCCAAAACTAAACCATCTAATCCCGAAGCAAGTTTCTTTGATAAAATAGAGGCTGTAATAAGGTCTAAGCTATCAACAGTTGATGTAACGTCTCTTACTGCATAAAGCCGCTTATCCGCTGGGGCAATGTCTTGACTGGCTCCTGCGATTACACAACCACAATTCTCGATAATTTGGACGAGTCTTTTGTCGGAGAGCATAACCTTCACACCTGGGATTGACTCAAGCTTATCTAAAGTACCACCTGTATGTCCTAAACCTCTTCCAGAAATCATTGGAACACAAACACCGACTGATGCAAGAAGTGGAGCTAGAACAAGTGAAACACAGTCGCCAATCCCTCCAGTTGAATGCTTGTCCAAAACCGGTAATCCAACGTCCCAAGATAAAGTTTTACCGCTATCCCGCATTGCTAAAGTCCAGTGAGTTCGAGATTTCTGGCTACCCAAACTGTTTAATGCAACAGACATTGCAAAGGCTCCTGCCTGTGCATCAGTAACCGTACCATTTGCTAACCCTCTCGCAAACCAGACTAATTCATCCTTCGTTAACGAGACCTTATTTCTTACTTTTGATAGTAATGATTGAGCAGTGAAGTTTTTCATATCTCAGTAAAAAAGTCATTGCTGAATGAACCGGGTAAAAGGTCCCTTACCGAAGTGGTCTTTTCCTTTCCACTTATTGTGGCCATTGTTACGGGAACATCTGGCTTAGAAAATTCTGCCAGTTTTTGGCGACAGCCACCACATGGGGGAACGGGTTCTTTGCAATCAGCTATTACATAAACCTCTGCTATTTCCCTTTGACCAGTAGCACACATCGCTGCAATAGCTGCTGCTTCCGCACATGTCCCTTCCGGATATGCAGCATTTTCGACATTAACTCCTGAAAATATTGATCCATCAATAGTTTTAATTGCCACTCCAACCTTAAACTTCGAATATGGAGCGTAAGCATTTGACCAAACACTCCTTGCTATATCTTTCAGCATAAAACTACCCCCATAAGCCGGCACGTATAACCTTTATCGACTTTATAAGATTTGACAAGAAAGCTTTGTGGAAACAGCATATATACGAAAGTAATAAAATTAGTTTAATATTAAACTATATTTATAGAAATTAATTCCCACGGCTTATTTTCTTTGCAAAATAAAATATTATGGGGTGTGGCTTCATCAAAAGTTGTTTCTCCGATTAATTACGTCGCGTGGTAGTTTGATTGGACATATTGAGGGTTTTAAATAACTTTTATAGTGTCTGTTATCGTCTTGTTGCAAAAGATTGCGTTTAAAAATGGTTAAAAATTTAAAAATTAAAGACGCGGCCTCTGTAATATTAATCCGCAATAGTAAATCAAGTCCATCTGTTCTTATGGGACAGAGGGGCAAAAATGCTAGCTTTATGCCTAACAAATTTGTCTTTCCAGGAGGAGCCGTTGAAAAAAATGACTTTCAGGTAAATTCTTTCAAACAACTAAACCCTAAATGTAGTGCCAGGATGGCTTATCAGTGTAACGAGGGTTTAGTTTTTGCACTTAGTGTTGCAGCAATTCGAGAGCTTTTTGAGGAAACAGGAATTATAGTAGGTCATAAAAAAGAATGGACTGGGGTAGTTCCGCCAGAATGGAAGCCGTTTGCAAACTTAGGGTTTGTCCCCGATGCATCTAACTTCAAATTTGTATTCCGAGCAATTACTCCACCTGGACGCCCACGACGCTTCGACGCTCGATTTTTGTATCTTGATGCAGATACCCTTTCCGAAGAAACCAATCTAGATGATTTTTCGAGCGCTTCCAACGAACTGACTCATTTACAGTGGATACCCATTAAAGAAGTAAGGAAATTTGATTTGCCGTTTATTACAGAAGTTGTATTTGCCGAGGTAATTTCAAATTTAAGTAAGAATATGGATATCGAAAGAGTACCATTTTTTCAAAATTGTGACGGTATGAGTGAATTTTCTTACATTAGCTAACTTAAGATAATGCAATCACTGCTAGAACGCTTAGCATAATTGTAAAAATACCAACTAGTTCCCTAAAGGTTATCTTCTCTTTGAATAAAACGGTACTGGCTAGAATTGAAAATAGTAATTCTATTTGACCTACGGCTTTTACCAAAGCTGCATTTACTAGCGAAAACGCCCAGAACCAAAAGAACGAACCTACTAAAGAGGTAAGCCCAACCCAAACTGCAATATTGCGTGCTTTCCAAACAACAATCAGCTCACGGCGATTAAAAATTAGCAGCCATCCGCCCATAATAATTACTTGAAACACTAAGACACATGTTAAGGTCAAAATTGCTCTATTAATTGAATTTTCATCTAATACAGAAAGGGTAGAAGCACGATAATATACACCAGAAATTGCAAATAAAAAACCTGACAGAAGACCCAGCAGAACGGACCGGTTGAATATCCCATACTTAAAAAAGCTTGTTTGATAGGCCTCTTTTGACAGAAGAATTAATCCTACAAATCCAACACAAATCGCATAAAACGCAGTAGTTGATACTTTTTCGCCCAGCACGATAAATGAAACCAGGGCAATTTGCAGAGTTTCTGTTTTTTTGAAAGCCATGCCAACTGCAAAGTTGCGTTGCTTAAAAAGTGCTATTACGCAAAGTGTGGCAAATATTTGAGAAATTCCCCCAATCACACAAAAAATAAAAAAATTCTTATTTACGGTTGGATAGCCAAAATAACCAAACCATATTGGGGCGATAACCAAGAGGACTGGAGCAGAATATATAAATCTTGAAAAGGTTGCTCCATCGACACCCAGCCCTGTATCACTTAAAAATTTTTGGAGAACAAACCGTAGCGTTTGGAAAATCGCGGCACCAAGTGAGAGAAGGACCCATATTTCCATTATCTACAATTACCAATATTCAATTTTTCAGAATACCAAATATCTAGTACGGCATTGGATTAAGTTTGTGAGTTTCATTTATCAGATCTAAACATTCATCATTTAAATCAATGTCTAATGATTCTAAAATGACTGGCAACTGATCGACTGACGTTGCTCCAAAAATGGAAGAGCACATAAATGGTCTCGTCCTGCACCAAGCTAATGCAAGATGTATAGGTTGAATTCCAAACTTTTCTGCTATGCTCAAGTATGACCTAACTGCGACTTCTGATCTAGTATTGTCTCTTCCACTTAAATCATTATTTATTAACTTCCGTGAATTTTTTGGTACGTTGCCGTCCAAATATTTACCTGTTAACAGACCAGCTGCTAAGGGCGAAAAAGCCATTAGACCAACTCCCTCGTTAACGCTTAATTCAGCTAAATCAGTATCGTATAATCTGCATAATAACGAGTATTCATTTTGGATAGTCGCGACTCTGGGTAAATTATGTTGCTCTGACAGTTTTAACCAATTAGCAGTTCCCCAGGCGCTTTCATTTGACAAGCCAAAATGTCTGATATTTCCTTTTTTTACTTGATCTTGAAGGGTAACGAGGCATTCATACATATTTTCTAATGTGCTTTTTTTGTCTTGCTTAGATGGATCATATTTCCAGTTTTGGCGAAACATATATGAGCCTCGATTTGGCCAGTGGAACTGATATAAATCAATATAGTCAGTTTTAAGCCTTTTGAGACTACCTTCTACGGCATCCTGAATGGTGTCTTTGGTGATTGGCGCACCATTTCTAACATGCGAGAGACCTTTTCCCGAATGTTTAGTGGCTAATATAAAATTTGACCTCTGGCTCTTGTTTGCGGATATCCATCGACCAATTATTTCTTCAGAGCGCCCAACGGTTTCAGCCGAAATTGGATTTACTGGATACATTTCAGCCGTATCGATGAAATTTATATTATTTGATAAGCATAAATCAATTTGCTGGTGAGCATCAGCTTCAGATGTTTGTGTGCCATAAGTCATGGTACCTAAACATAATTCAGAAACTTTTAACCCCGTTTGCCCTAAATCAAACATCCTCATAATGATTTCTCCCGGTAAGTATCAAATTTAAGTCCTAGACAAAATATTGTTAAACACAAGAAACTATTTGAGAACAAAACAAGAACATGATATTTTTGCTTATGAACCTGAGTCTTTTGATAAACGGCAGCACAACAAGCCAACCTAAAATTCCATTTTATGAAAATATAGGACTGGAACATGGACGCGTACATGAATGCTATGGGCCAGCTAAATTATTTTTTCCATTCCTCTTAGCTCAAAGGTGCAAAGGCCCGATATTATGGATTTGTCCTTCATACTCTAAGCATACGATTAACCCAAATGGAGTCTCAAAGTGGGTTAACCCACATCGATTTATATTTATTAATTCACCATCTTTTAAGAACACACTGTGGTGCATAGAAGAAAGTCTCAGAATTGGCACACCACCACTAATCATAGCAGAGCTAGAACAGATCCCCACCCTCACACAAATTAGGCGTATGCACTTGGCAGCTAAAAGTTGTAAATCAACAAAGGTTGCCCCATTGCCATTGATACTAACACCAAAGGATGGAGGTGCATTAGGTGTTGAAACACGCTGGTGTATTAGATCTAATCATACAAACACACCATATCAATGGAAAATAGATTTGACGCGCGCACGCTTAGTGCCAGAGAAAAAATTCTTACTAACAGAAATTAAAAACCAACTTGAAATATCATTAGCTCCATGAAAAGAACGGATATATAACGTTCTGCATCGCCCTCACAAAAGAAGACAACGAAAAATGAGTTAATGAGACTAATTATTTCTTTTGCCGCTCTTTATCTCTCTGTTGTTCTGCTACAGCTTTCAAACGGTGGCGTTGGTCCGTTGGATGCACTTTCCGGACTAAAGTTGAACTTTACCACCGACCAAATTGGCTTGTTAGGTTCTGCTCATTTTATTGGCTTTTTCATAGGATGCTGGTGGGCGCCCCGTCTAATGGGTAATGTTGGCCACTCGAGAGCATTTGCGGCCTTCACTGCGACCGGCGCAATCGCACTGTTAGCACACATGATAATAATAGATCCCTATGCATGGGCTATAATGCGGATAGGGTCTGGGTTCTGTGTTGCAGGTTGTTACACAATAATAGAATCGTGGCTTCAATCAAAAGTAACAAACGAAACTCGCGGAAGAACTATGGGTAGCTACAGGGTTGTAGACATGGGAGCATCCTTAATGTCTCAGTTGATAATAGGAATTTTAGAACCCGCTAGCTACGTATCTTATAACCTTCTCGCATTATTATGTTGCGCGACATTAATACCTTTGACCCTAACTAGGGTAGCCCAGCCAGAAACACCTCAGGCTCCAAGACTTAGGCCCATGCTGGCAATTAGCCGATCACCGCTCGCTGCAGTTGGTGTGGTAGTCGCTGCCCTGTCTGGAGCCTCCTTTCGAATGACAGGTCCTATTTTTGGTCAACAGGTAGGACTTGAGATTACTGCTATTGCCTACTTTTTAGCGTCCTTTGTTCTCGGCGGAGCAATTGCTCAATACCCGATTGGATATATCGCAGACAAAATAGACCGCCGTTGGGTACTTATTTGGCTATCATTTGCTGCGATAATAAGTTGCGCCGTAACTGCCAATATTACGACAACTAATATTTACACTCTTATGATTACAGCTGGCCTATTCGGGTTTACCACGTTTCCTATCTTTTCGGTGGCGGCTGCTCATGCTCATGACTTTGCTAATGATTATGAGCGAGTTGAGCTTTCGGCAGCCCTAATGTTCTTTTACGCGGTAGGCGCAATTGCAGCACCCTACACAGCCTCCGTCCTGATGGGTACATTTGGACCTGCAGCTTTATTTTACTTAATAGCTGTAGGACATTTAGGTTTAGTTATTTTTGGGTTTTACAGAATGCTCTCAAGACCATCTGTGGAGGAAAAAACGGACTATATTTATTCACCGCGGACATCATTTTTAATCGGCAGACTCTTGAAATCGACTAATAAAGATAAAAAATAGTGTTCCATTAACCCAAAAAATTGATGCAAGGTCATTTACGATAAAGTTAATTAGCTATGTCCCTTCCAAATTTCATCGACATAAGCTAAACGGTTGTAAAACAACAGGCTTACTATGCAGCGGCACCTTATAACTTCAGCAATACCCTATATTAATGGCGTAAAGCATCTTGGAAATCTAATTGGCAGCCAGCTTCCCGCTGATTTATATGCTAGGTATCAGCGAGGACGCGGTAATGAAGTCTTATTTCTATGTGCAACAGATGAACATGGAACCCCTGCAGAGCTGGCAGCAGCTAAGGCTAACCAAGACATATCAGAATATTGTGAGGAAATGCACGCAGTTCAAGCGCAATTAGCAGATGGATTCCGCCTTTCTTTCGATCACTTCGGAAGGTCTTCAAGCCTAGAAAACCATAAGTTAACTCAGCACTTCGCGGGTCAATTAGAAGCAGCAGGTTTAATTAAAGAAGTTATAGAAACGCAAATTTATTCTCATGTTGACAGAAGATACTTACCAGACCGTTATATCGAGGGAACCTGCCCTGCGTGTGGA
Source organism: Candidatus Salinivivens marinus (assembly GCF_965655845.1). Lineage (NCBI taxonomy): Bacteria > Pseudomonadati > Pseudomonadota > Alphaproteobacteria > Rhodobacterales > Paracoccaceae > Candidatus Salinivivens > Candidatus Salinivivens marinus. Next base: position 100,120 of record NZ_CBFHHX010000004.1, on the reverse strand, counting down.
TTTGAAGATGCTAGAGGCGATCAATGTGACAGTTGCACGAAGCAGTTAGATCCTACAGATCTTATAAACCCGCGCTCCTCAATCTCGGGGGCAACAGAACTGGAGCAACGAGAAACTAAGCATTTGTATCTTTGCCAATCCAATATGAAAGATAACTTGGAAAACTGGATTGACAGTAAGACGGATTGGCCCGTTCTCACAACATCTATTGCGAAGAAATGGCTAAATGATGGTGATGGGTTGCAGGATCGTGGAATTACAAGAGACCTAGACTGGGGCATTCCCGTTAAAAAAGGTAACAGTCCTTGGCCTGGAATGGAAGACAAGGTATTTTATGTCTGGTTTGATGCTCCAATTGAGTACATCGCATGTGCGCAGGAATGGGTGAATGCGGGTAAAGGGAACAACTGGGAAAAGTGGTGGCGCACTGATAAAGGTGCTGATGACGTTGTCTATACCCAATTCATGGGAAAAGATAACGTACCTTTTCATACTCTTTCTTTCCCTGCCACTATTTTGGGCTCAGGAGAACCTTGGAAGCTAGTAGACTATATAAAATCCTTTAACTATTTAAATTATGACGGCGGTCAATTTTCCACTTCGAGAGGGCGAGGTGTTTTCATGGACGATGCTCTCCACATTCTTCCAGCGGATTATTGGCGCTGGTGGCTGCTGAGCCATGCTCCTGAAAGTTCTGACTCTGAATTTACATGGGATAATTTTCAAAGTAGCGTAAACAAAGATCTGGCAGATGTTCTAGGCAATTTTGTAAGCAGAGTAACCAAATTTTGCCGGTCTAAATTTGGTGAAGAAATACCAGCCGGTGGAGACTATGGTCAGGCCGAAAATAGTCTGATTGATAGCTTAGCAAGCCAAGTAAAAAGTTACGAAAAATATATGGAAAAAATAGAAATTCGCAAAGCTGCATCTGAGCTTCGCGCAATCTGGGCTTTAGGAAACGAATATTTGCAATCATCGGCACCATGGTCTGTATATAAAGAGGATGAAGGCAAAGCCGCTGCGCAAATTAGACTAGCGCTTAACTTAATTCGAATTTATGCGATTTTATCTCAACCGTTTATTCCGACTACATCAGAAAAACTTATGTTGGCAATGGACTGTAATGACTGGAGCTGGCCCGAAAAAGTACTTGAGGCCGCCAATACTTTGATCGCAGGTTCTAAATTTACAGTTCCAGAGGTGTTATTCCAAAAAATAAGTGATGAGGAGTGTGAAAACTGGCGCTCTCAATTTTCGGGGACTCGCTGAGAAGGAGATTAAATTATCTTATTTTGTGCCCTCGGCAGGTATAATTCTATTATTAGGGTCTTCAGCTTTATGATCTTAATATTACTGATAATTTCTACTTTTATTCCGCAAGCAAAAGCTCTCGAATATTCCGTGCTTACCGGCATAATCTCCCACGTCAGAGACGGCGATACGATTGAGGTGGGGAATATCCCTGTCCGTATAGCGGCATTAGACTGCCCCGAAAATGATACAGCAGAAGGCCAGCGTGCTTCTAAATTTGCCTCGCAATTTAAGAATTCAAAGGTGATCTGTGAGTTAACTGGTGCAATGAGCTACAAAAGATTGGTGGGGTATTGTCGGATCAAGGAAACAGATTTTGCGACTACTATGATAAACAATACTAGCTGCAAAATATGGCCAAAATATGATGTATGGGGAAGGTATAGTGAATAGCCTACAACCAAAAAACTAATATGCTTTTAAGCGAGTGATGGAAGCCAAAGAACAATCGGAGGGAAAGCTATCAAAATAGCTATAGTAAAAGCATCAGCTATGAAAAAAGGTGTAACGCCTTTAAATACATCTTGAACACTTAAATCATCACGCACTCCAGCAACAACAAAGCAATTCAATCCAATTGGTGGGGTGATCAAACAAAATTCGGCCATTTTCACCACCAGAATTCCAAACCATATTGCACACATCGGCCCAGACATTCCAAAAGCACTATCAGTTACGGAAACGTACTCGCCACCATTTAAGGCCATTACCGCAGGATAAACTACAGGCAAGGTTAGTAGCAACATTCCAATAGCATCCATAAACATGCCAAGGATGGCGTAGCCGAGCAATATAAAGATTAGTATTAAAATTGGTGACATTTCCAAAGACGTAATCCACGTAGAAAATGCATCGGGCAACTCCGCAAAACCCAGAAATCTTACATATATCAATACACCCCATATTATGGTAAAAATCATTATGGTTAATTTTGCCGTTTCTAGCAAAGCCTCTTTAAGTTGCTTCAACCGCATTCCTCTGTACAAAGCCATTATAAAGACAATGAACGCTCCTATCGCCCCACCCTCCGTCGGTGTCCCCCAGGCGTCTCCAAATGGATTATAAACAAAGAAAATAATGATGATGACGACAGCTACAATTGGGAAGGCCGGAGGTAAACTTTCAATTCGTTCTTTCCAAGTAAAACCACTGACAGGAGGTCCAATATTTTTAAAAAAAACAGCCATCGACACAATTAAAGCACCATAGACAACAGCTGAAAATGCACCTGGAATAAACCCGGCTAGTAATAATTTTCCCACATCTTGTTCAACAATTATTGCATAAATAACAAGAATTGCAGACGGTGGAATTAATGAGGCCAGCGTACCGCCCGCAGCCACTACACCAGCCGCGAACTGCTTATTGTAACCTATTTTGAGCATTTCAGGGATGGCAATTCTAGCGAATACAGCAGCCGTTGCAACTGATGCTCCCGAAACAGCCGCGAAACCTGCAGTCGCAAAAACCGTTGATACCGCTAAGCCTCCCGGCACCCAGGCAATCCAACGCTTAGCCGCCTCAAACAGGGCAGTTGTCAATTTTGCATAGTAAGCCAAATAGCCAATCAGAATAAATACAGGGATCAAACTAAGTACTTGTGCACTTACTTTGGAGTGTGGGGTCAGCCCAGCAATTTTGACGCTGATTTGCAGTGCCTTCGCGAACCTATCTGGGTCATAATCAAACCCGTTCCAACGCAGCCAAACAAGTCCCAAAAAGCCTGCTAGACCAGCAGCAAAAGCTACTCGCATCCCTGCGAATACGAGAACCAGCATTCCGCCGCTCACCCATAGACCTATTGTAATATTTTCCATTACTTCGCTCTATCAATAGCGTCTGTTTCCAGCCTTGCCTGTTCCGTGGCGTTCAGCACAAGTGGTACAGCCGCCGGCTTCTCTAAACCTAAGAAAAGAGCGCGTGAATATCCAATTCCTTGCAATATAAGACGTAAAGCTAATACTGAAAAAGCAAACGGAACAACCAGTTTTGATGGCCAAATTGGTATCCCAATATCAATTGAGCTATCCCGACTGCAAAACGGGCGTGCGCAATCAAAAGATCGATCGAAGTGTAACCAAGCACCCCATGTAAGAGACGTAATCAATATAAATATTAATATCACCGATATCAGTTCAAACATCCATAACGAACGTCCCTTTAACAATGATACGAAAAGATCCATTCGGATATGGCTACCGTCTCTTTGAACATAGGAAACACCCATGATTGCAATTATAGGCATAGCAGCTTCTATATAGTCGACATAACCCGCCAGCGGTGAATTAAAAAATTTTCGTCCGGTAACAGAATATGCTGCTAGAAACATAAGAGAAAATATTGCCAAGCCGCTGATTAAAGCACAAGCTCTCTCTATTTTTAGAAGGCCTAAATCTAAGCGACTCAATAGACTTGAGTCTTCAATTACAGATACTTGGCCACCCATAAATTGCTCCCAGAGCTAATCGGTTGGGCCGGTGTGAGCCAGCCCAACTTTAAGTTTGGAATTAATTTGAAGCTTTAGCTTTTGCTAAGGTGCTCATAACTAAATCGTAAAGCTCCTGTCCAGGAATACCTTGGGCCTCCATATCAGCGATCCAAGCATCCCGAATAGGGTCTGCCGCTTTTGCCCTGAACTCCTGTATAACAGAGTCACTTATCTCAACTTTTTTCACACCCTTTTCACTAAGAACAGTATCCCACTTAGCCAATAACTTGCCGTAGTTATCAAGGTAGTGATCAAGCGCTTCCTCAATAGATCCGTCAAGCGCTTCCCGATGATCAGCAGAAAGTCCTTCATACGCATCAATGTTAACTACAACCGGACAATTCACAGTTCCAGGATTTAGGTTTGCAGTCCACCAATCCGCTTGATTTATTGTTCCAAAAGACAGGTGTGCATGCTGAGCAAACGCAACTGTATCAACGACACCCGACTCCATAGCTTGATATGCTTCTGTAGCCGTAACCGATGTTGGAACTGCACCTACAGACTTAAATGCTTGGCCCAATCCACCAGTAGCGCGCACTCGCATGCCATTAAAATCCTCCAGCGTATCTCTCGGCTCACCAGTGCCAACGAGATTATACTGAGGCATGGGTGATGTCATAAGTAGTTTTGCATTCCACTGCGACATTTCTTCCGTCGCGGCAGGATGAGCGTAAACAGCGCTCGACACCGCAACTTCCTGTTCAAGCGTTTCAACACCCAAAAATGGAAGTTCTAACACCGTTACAACCCTATTTTTATCTCTGTGATAACCCGCACAAAATTGTGCCATTTCGAATGCGCCAATACTTATTCCATCCAAATTTTCTTTATTTTTTGACAACCCACCATAAGAAATATTCATAGTGAATTCCCCGCCAGTCTTTGCACTCACTAGCTCAGCTAACTTTTCAACATGCTCGGTAAAAGCTCTACGTTTACCCCAAACGGATACATTCCATTCTTCTGCAAAAGTTTCAGTAGCGAAACCAACAGATACTGCAATAAGGCTGACTTTCGTTAAAAGTTTCATTAGATACTCCCAATTTTCTCTATTTTATATAATTTCCTGTATCCGCCCTCAAAGCTAAAAATCTTGGACAACCTCAAAAATAAACGAGAGCTATAAAATTAGCCAAGAAAGCAAGTAACAAAAATTTCTATGATCATGTATAAATATTCTTTTTAAGCGCTCAGACAAGTATTTATAACATAAAGCATGATAATTGTTATCTAGAAATTTATTACTGATGTATTTTGCAGCAACTGCTAATTAAGGCGACCGTAAAAGGTTTTTCTTGCGCTTTCTGAAAGTGCTATCCCCGGCTGTGAATTATAAGCAAGGACAACAAGAATTCTGCCTTGCTCACCAATTGAAGGTGTCACTCGATGTATTGAATTACGACCACGAAAAAGTACTAATGTTCCAGGCTCCATAATTAAGGTCTCGGGTTTTACTGAACCGTTTAGCAACTCTGCTACACCCTCAAAGTTCATTTCGTTTTTTTCAGCATTGCGGAAATTTTTTATGTATTCAAATTTTCCACCCTCAAGAGGACTTTGTAATAGCAAAGTAATGGCAAACTCTGAGTTATCAAAGTGCCAATTTAACTCCTGACCTTCGCCCGCATAATGCACGTTGATCGATGAAAGTGGATCTTCGTATGGGTATAATTTTTTTTCACCGACTATTTTTGCTACAAAATTTTTAAACCCTGAGTAGTTGTATAGTTTTTTGAGTTTTGAATTGGATGGGATTTGATCCATACAAATACAACCCTTCGAAGACACCAATTGCTTATTAAACACATGGTCTGGTGGAAAACGAGTGTCTACGGGGGTTAAGTAAACATTGTGAGTTGAATTAGTGAAAAAAGCCTCAGATGCCGCAAGCTCAGCCTCAATAATCAATTCTTTCAGTGCTTTATTTTCCAGGAAATTTGGAAGAGCAAGTACGCCATTTATATCAAGTTTCCTTTTGTATTCTTTTATTAATTCTAAATCTAATAAATCGTATATCTTAGCATTTATAATGTTACTTAAGGTAGGTTTCGCGGCCATTTTGGCAGACCTCAATAGTTTTCATAAATATTATATCTTCGGCAAGAGCACATTGGAAAGCACTCATATTCTCTCTTTCGCGGACCAAACAATCATCCTCGTTTAACAAAGCACTTTAACGGCAAACTTATTCCAACGCACTACAAATATTTTAACTCACAAGGTCACAAATAATGAAGTCATAAATTTATTCTTGACTAATTTACTCAGATATATATAAATCCTGACAAATATTGTAAGTTAATTTTAAAAGGATACTCATTATGAAATATTTCCTCTCTCTTAAAATCCTAATGGCAATGCTTCTTGGCAGTAGTGTTTCTGCTTCAGAACTAAATATTTACTCATACCGCCAGCCATTTTTAATCGAACCACTTACAAGCGCATTTTCAGATCAAACAGGAATTAAAGTTAATATCGTTCACTTAAAGAAAGGAATGATTGAACGAATGAAGGCAGAAGGTAAACGGAGCCCTGCAGATATCGTTCTAACAGTAGATATTTCACGGCTTTCAGCCCTTGTAGATGCTGAACTAACGCAAAGCGTCGACAGCACGATACTTGATAGCAACATACCTGAAAAATACAGAGATCCAAATGGCCTTTGGTTTGGCTTAACCACACGCGCAAGAATAATATATGCAAGTAAAGAAAGAATAAAAAATGGTGAGGTCGAAACTTATGAACAATTAGCAGATCCTAAATTGAGAGGTAAGATCTGCACTCGCTCAGGCCTAAACGCCTACAACCTGGCCTTGACTTCAGCAATTCTCCATCATCATGGTGAAGAATTCGCTATAAATTGGTTGAACGGTTTGAAAGGTAATCTTGCCAGAAAACCTCAGGGGAATGATCGGGCTCAGGTTAAAGCCATATGGGCGGGTGAATGCGATATATCAATTGGGAACACTTACTATATGGGCAAAATGCTTGAAGATTCAGAACAAGCAGAATGGGCGAATAGCGTTAGAATAATATTCCCAAAATTCGAAAATGGAGGCACCCATGTCAATGTATCAGGCATAGGGATGGCAAAATTTTCTCCTAACCCAGAAAATGCTTTAAAGTTTATGGAGTTCTTGAGTTCTGAAAATGCACAGGAAATTTATGCGACTGCTAACTTTGAATACCCAATAGCTCCAGGTACGCAGGCTGATAAATTAGTCAAGAGTTGGGGCAGTTTCGAAGCAGATGACGTGAATCTAATGACAATTGCCAAATTACGTAAAAGAGCATTAGAGCTCACTGAAATTGTCGACTTTGACGGATAATTACAAAAATTTAATGACTTAGACATTACTCGTCTAAGTCATTAACAGTACCGCCAACAGAAAACAAAGTTCTGTTAAAAATGCGGTGGCCCCTAAAATGTCACCTGAAATACCACCAAGGTAGAATTTTGAACGAAAGCCACACCAAAGCGCAACAATAAAACTAAGAAATATAGCAATTACAATTTGTGATAGTGAGAAAATAAGGAAACACGGGAAAACCCAAATCAAAAGGCAGAAAAGTTGGCGAGCATCATTTCCAAGGAAAGAAACCGTTTCGGGACCAGCAAATTCTGATACTGGAAAAATTCTTCGGTTTATCATGATAAAACCTTTGCCAGCCGCCAAGCCTGCCCCCATCACCAGAAATAGCGAAAAGCCTTCTTCGACGAGGCTGTAAAGAACTAAAATCCTAATAATTATCGCTAAGCATAATGCAGATACGCCATATGTACCCAAGCGGCTATCGTGAATTATCGAACTTATTCTTTCACCATTACCGCCGGCTCCAAAACCATCAGCCATATCTGCCAGCCCATCTTCGTGATACGCGCCACTCAGGTAAACACATAAAGCGGTAGCAATCGTGCAACTAAGGAGTGCCGGTAGGTCTAAAAAAATCAAAATTTGCCCAATCCCACCGGACACGAAACCTAGTAACCACCCCGCTAGTGGGAAGGCCCAGCTAGCCCTCTTTAAGTCAGGCGGCTCATCTGAAAAATACGGCCAATAAATTTTAATTCTTGTAAATTGCATCAATACAGCAAAGAAATCCGCAATTATTTTATGTCGATAAAAACGTCTCAAAATAACTCTCAGAATTATATTCGTAACTCTTTCATTTCTATATTAGTTACAGTTCCTATTTAGGTAATTTATAACGAGACTATCAATCAAAAAAACAATTTCGGTTGCCGACAAATTGTCTACCTGAAAACTAAGTGCAGAGTTACCCACCAACCTAGAAATAACAGCTCGGATAGTTCCTGAATGGGCAACGACTACATTACAATCTTGCGTCGATGTTTGAGCCAATATCTTATCGATAGCAAAATTGACACGAACGGCCATGTCTGCAAAACTTTCGCCGTTGGGCGGATAAAAATCAAATAATTGATCTGTGCTCAACTTTCCGATATCCGGTATTTCTGAAAATATAGTACCCTCCCAATCACCAAAATCTTGCTCTCGAAATTCATCAATCTGATTGCAATTAATACCGGGAAACAAGCTCTCGCAAGTAGTCAAACACCTTTTTGCTGGACTCGTGTAGAGATTAAATTTTGGCGGCAAAAGGTTCAGGGTCGCTGCAATTTGCGCTTCATTCGGTGGATGAGCCTCAATATCTCTTGAACCATAAAAACGACCATCCAAAATTACTTCAGCATGCCGAACAAAAATAAATTTTTTCCCAATTATATTTGTCATGCCGTTTTCTGTTAAATCTTTTTATTTTTTATGCTTATTTAATTTTTATGACTATTTCATTTTATACAGGCGGCGCAAGGTCAGGCAAATCCTTATCAGCTGAAAAGCGAACATTATGCTATGGTTCCCAAGCTGTATATATTGCTACTAGCGAAATACTAGACGATGAGATGGCTCAAAGAATTGAGAACCATATCGAGAGACGGGGCAGCAATTGGCAAACCTTGGAAATCCCATTAGACTTGACGGGAGCAATTCATAGCTTAGATGGCGCCAAACCAGTTTTAATCGATTGCTTAACACTATGGCTTTCAAACCATCTACTTGCAAAAAGCGACTTAAACAAAGAGATTTGTAATTTTGCAGACGCGTTGGAAATTTCCAAGACAAATATTGTTATTGTAAGTAATGAAGTTGGATCCGGAATAGTTCCAGATAACAAACTTGCGAGGCAATTCCAAGATGCAGCAGGATTTATGAACCAAAAAGTTGCATCAGTATCCGATGAAGTATATTTTGTGGTAGCCGGAATCGAAACGAGAATTAAGTGAAGGCTATTTTGGATTTACTTGATAATGCTCAATTTGGAGCAAAAGACTTTTTAGGTACTGATAAAACATCCAAAACAAATTCACTTCGTAAGTATCAATTTGGCTGATTTGGTTATTCGTAAGGTGTAATGTTTATCAGCGAGAGTGATTGTAGCCAATTTTCCGCCCTTTGTTAAATCTAATGCAACGTGCTTCGGAATACCTTCTTTTTTTTCTCTGTCAGACTTAAGTTCTTGCACAACCTTAATATCCATAATTTCCCTCATTCTCTATCCAAAATTTGGTTTATTATTCACTTCAAGCAAAATTATATGATGAGACAATTAATCAGCAATTTTGTAATTAGCCTGGACTAAATGTAATTTTTTAACTTCTGCCATCTCACTAGTTCACTTCACCAAATTTTTCATTCAATACGTAAACTAGCTTGCAAAGTCTCATGCTGGCTGCCTGAATTGTGATCTAATTTGAGCGCAACGTCAATCCTGATTATTTTTGTCGGGATTTATAAGCTTATTTTCAATTTGTAATTGATTAAATTTAAAAACATAATAAGTCTTTGTTAAATAGGGCGATTACGATATGCCACTCCCGCCCTTACTAAATTTAATTGGATATTTAAATGAAGAAACTTGATGACTTCGGATTTGGTACTCAAATCCGCAAATCCCCTTTTTTTGATGCTACAATAGAATGGGGTGCTACGGGCTTTTCTGTATATAATCACATGTATATACCACGAGACTTTGGAGATCCTGAACAAAATTTCTGGAACCTAGTTAATGAAGCGATACTCTGCGATGTATCTGTAGAGCGGCAGGTAGAAATTTCTGGGCCTGACGCCGGAAGATTTGTGCAATTTTTGACACCAAGGGATCTATCCCAAATGAAAGTTGGTCAGTGCAAATATATACTGATAACAAATCAAGACGGTGGACTTCTTAACGATCCAGTTCTTCTGAAATTGGCGGATGATCGTTTTTGGATTTCTTTAGCGGATAGTGACATTTTGTTATGGGCACAGGGTGTAGCTGTAAACACAGACTATGATGTAAATATTTTTGAGCCAGATGCTTCACCACTACAATTGCAGGGCCCAAAGTCTCGGGATATTATGGTTAAGTTGTTCGGGGAGAGCATCTTAGATCTCAAATACTATTGGCATCGAGAATATAAATGGAACGGTATTTCTTTGATTGTATCTCGCACAGGCTGGTCTAGCGAACTTGGGTATGAGATCTTTCTCACAGATCACACAATGGGGAATGAACTTTGGAACCATATAATGTTAATTGGAGAACCCTTGGGGCTTAAACCAGGTCATACATCATCAATCAGGCGTATCGAAGGCGCCATGTTGTCTTATCATGCCGATGCTGACATTAGCACCAACCCTTTCGAGCTAGGACTCGATCGGCTTGTAAATATAGATTCATCTCAAGATTTTATTGGGAAAAAGGCACTTGTTAAAATCAGAACTGAAGGCGTGGACAAAACTCAGGTTGGTTTAGTAATTGAGTGCGATCCTCTTGGTGGCCCCAATACTAAGTTTTGGCCGGTTAAAAAAGGGGAACAAAAGGTGGGGAAAGTAACATCAGCAGTCTACTCCCCAAGGCTTAAAAAAAATATAGCACTTGCGATGCTTTCCGTTAAATCCCTCGATAAAAGTACAAAGTTCCAGGTCGATACATCACAGGGATCATTTCCAGCTCATATCGTTGATTTGCCATTCTATGATCCAAATAAAAGGATTACCAAAAGCTAAGGTGCCTGATTTATAGTAATAAAGTTTAATGGATTACATTGTTTCTTCTGACGATTGAAGAGCTTCTTCTAAACTATCTGCGAGCAAGTCTGTTAGCTCATTTATCTCTGCTTCATTAATAATATACGGGGGCGCTAATAATATATGATCTCCTATTTTCCCATCAATCGTACCCGACATGGGATAGCATAATAGTCCCCTCTGCTTTGCAATAGCCTTAATCTTTCTTGCTATAAAATAGGAGGAAGAAAACGGCTCTTTAGTTTCCCTATCTTCCACAATTTCTATACCATAAAATAATCCTCTACCGCGAATATCTCCAACATGGGTATGTTGACCAAATTTAGTATCCAAAGCATATTTAAATTGATGTCCCATAACATTTACGTTTTCTAAAATATTATCGTCTAGCAGAACATCCAAAACGGCATTTGCCGCCGCGGCTGCCATGGGGTGACCCAAGTAAGTATGACCGTGTTGAAAAAACCCAGAACCATTTTTAATAGCTGCATAAATTTTGTCGGTACAAATAGTGGCACCTATTGGCTGATATCCAGCCCCAAGACCCTTAGCGATACATACAATATCAGGAGCGATAGCCTCTTGCTCATAAGCAAAAAGAGTACCAGTGCGTCCCATACCACACATAACTTCGTCTAAAATCAAAAGTATCCCATGGTGATCACAAATTTCTCGGATCGTTTTAAAATATCCATCGACTGCAGGAACTGCCCCGAGGGTTGCACCAACAACAGGTTCAGCAACAAATGCCATTACATTTTGTGAACCAAGTTTCTCAATAGTTATTTCTAATTCGCCGGCAACACGTTGGCCAAATTCATAGTCCGTTTCGTAATCATGCTTCTCTCGGTATGCATAGCAGGGAGCTATGTGATGCGTGTCAATCAACAGTGGAGCAAATTGTGAGCGTCTCCATTCGTTGCCACCAACCGCCAATGCTCCCAGTGTATTACCATGGTAGCTTTGCCGACGGGCAATTACTTCTTTCCTACCAGGCTGGCCAGTCTCAAGAAAATATTGTCTTGCTAATTTCAAACCTGCTTCAATCGCCTCTGAACCCCCTGAGACAAGGTAGACTTGGCTTAGATCACCAGGTGCGTTAGTTATGAGTTTTGTAGCTAATTTCTCGGCAGGTTCAGAAGAAAAAAAAGACGTATGAGCATATGCCAAGACATCTAACTGTTCATGAAGTGCATTGATTATTTTGGGATGCGAATGGCCTAAGCATGAAACTGCCGCTCCACCCGAAGCATCTAAATATTTCTTACCAGACTCATCAAAAAGAAAACACCCATCACCTCCAGAAGCTATCGGCAATTCATCATGTGTATGCCTGGGAAAGATGTGGCTGACCAAATTACGTTCCTACGATTTCTAATTTTAACTTTCTCAGATTAGCTAGGTACTAATCACAAAATTTTTTGCCTAGAATAAGGTTGAGGAACATAATAGTTATTCTGGCCATGGCAATGAGTATGTTTTTAAGTTTGTAAAGAAACGCATCGCCTCAATCACACCCTCTTTCACAGCATTTCCACTATCTTTTATTCCGCCAAAAGGTGACATTTCAATTCTGTAACCTGGCTGTTCCCAAATATTACACGTACCCACATCCAAACTGTTTATGTATTTTATTGCTCTATTTAAATCATTGGTACAGACACCTGAAGACAAGCCAAATTGAGTGCTATTGGAAATTCTTATTACCTCTTCATCTGAGTCTGGAACTCTCACCATAGGTATGATCGGGCCAAAGGTTTCTTCCATTACCAACTCACTATTATGGGGAACTTTATCAACAACTATTGGAGGGAGAAGAGCGCCTTGCCTACCAGGATGATATAATATTTCAGCACCTTCTTGCTCAGCCTGTAGCACTCTATTTTCAAATAGTTCAGCCGCTTGATCGTGTATCACGCAACCAAGCTGAGTTTCTGGATCTTGTGGATCTCCAAACTTGATTTTTTTGGCTTTTTCTAACACAAGTGGAACAAAAGCATCAGCTACACTTTCTTGTACTAAAATGCGTTTTATTGCAGTGCAGCGCTGACCAGAGTTTCCAGTAGCTCCCGCTACTGCAATAGTAGCAGCCTTATCCAAATCGCTGCCTGAAAGATCATTACAAACAATTAACGGATCATTACCACCTAGCTCAAGCGCCTGCCGTTTGTACCCAGCCTTTGATGCTATCAACTTACCTACGGGGACACCACCAGTAAAAGTTATAATGTCGATGTGCTCGTTTAGCATCATTTCTTCACCAATATCTTCAGGTAGGCCAGTAACAATCTGAAACATCTCTGGAGGCAAACCAGCCTCATATAAAATATCAGCCAAAGTTATAGCAGTGAGCGGTGTAAGTTCAGTCGGCTTGCATACCATACAGTTATTTGTAGCAATGGAAGGGGCTATCTTGTGACTTACCATATTAAGTGGGTGATTAAAGGGTGTAATGGCACTAATTGCTCGGACAGGTTCTCGCTTAGTGAAGATTTTTCTTTCTTTTCCATTATGAGTTAAATCACACGAAAATATTTGCCCATCATCGTTCATTGCTTGAGCTGCGGCGAATTGGTAAACGTCTTGTGCTCGTTTAGTCTCATATATTGCATGCTGATGGCATATCCCCAATTCTAGAGTAAGCCATTTGGCTAAGTAATCCTGTCTTTCTGCAATTATTTCACCAGTTCTTTGAAGAATCTGGCTCCGCTCATATCTACTAAGTGACGGCTTATAGTCAGACGCAATTTTAAAGGCTTTTGCTGCGTGTTGAGCAGCACCAGCTGGTACAGTACCGACAACTTCATTTGTGTAAGGGTATTTTACTTCAATGACTTTTTCTGTAAGGACCTTTTCTCCACCGATCCGCATTCCCTCATGACGTATATCGTTTTTTTTCATTATTTAATTTCCTCTATGATGCTGCTGCTTGTGTTGCGTAGAAAAACGCATCAAAATTTCTTAGTTTAGGTGCATTTGGCAAATCCATAACCTTATTAACAATGAATGGTACGTCCTGTTCTGTTAAACCACCGTGTGATCTAAGTGGCTCTTTTAGCGCTGCAAGATCATGCCGGTCTTCACTTGTCCCAATGGTAAGATTTTCCGTTGAAATCATAACTATGTCACCAATGCGATCACCTGGCAGATCGTAATTATTAATTGCTTCATCTTTGCCCATAACTTTTAAAATTTCCGGACACGCTGCAATTCTGCTAATTATGTCATCGACGTCACATTTATCTGGCAAATAAGCTGTTGCAAAAGAACCTAACGCGCCATGATGAACAACGTAAGGATCAGTTATTGGTAAAATGACCCTTGCTTGTCCTGCGCCTAGCCACTCATCCATCTTATCTTGCATATATATAACCGCAGGCATTTTATTATCATCATGTTTAGGTTTCATTCCGTGATCTGCAGTAACTACGATTGCAACATCAAACTTTTGCAACTCGCCTAAATATCGATCGAACATTGCATAAAAATCTTTAGCGCCCTGCTCCTGTGGGGAAAATTTATGCTGGACATAATCTGTTGTTGATAGGTACATAATATCTGGCTTCATTTCCTTTAATAATTTGATACCGGCAGCAAAAACAAACTCCGATAATTCTGCCGAATAAACCTCAGGAACAGGCATATCCAACCAATCACTAGCATTTTCAACACCATTATTCGCTATCGATGTTTCACCGGCTCGCTCCGCTGAAAAAGCTATTGCCCGTCCCTCATCATATTCAAGGCCAGCACTCAACAGCGCGCGCAACTTATCTTTCGCCGTAACCATAGCAACGCGAGCTCCTGCCTCATAAAATTTAGAAAAAATCGTCGGTGCTCGAAGGAAGCGCACATCATTCATCATCACTTCTTCACCCGTATCAGGATCAAAAAGATAGTTTCCACAAATCCCATGTATTGCAGGTGGACGCCCAGTAGCAATTGACAAGTTGTTCGGATTTGTAAAGCTGGGAATTACAGAATGGGCAATTCGATCTGTGCCAGTTTCACGCATAAGTTTTAAATTTGGCATCAATCCTTCAGCTATCGCTACATCCAAATATTCAGGCTCACAACCGTCAAGGCAGATGGCGACAGCGCATCTTTTTGGCATTGAATAGGTTCTTTCGTTGGCAATTACATTGGGTACAAGTGTCATTAAATTTACCTTTTAAACGTTATTTAATATTAGGACTGAAGCCGTTTTCTTTCTTCCAAAGCTTTTGACGGAGGTGAAGCATCAGTCACGCCCATCTCGCAAAGGCTCGCTCGTGCTGCATCAACTACTTTAAGCATTATTTGATCATCCATTTGTCCAATACAACCAATTCTAAAACTCTCCACGACGGTTAACTTTCCCGGATAGATAATGAAACCTTTTGATTTCATTAAATCATAAAACCTCGTAAATTCGAAACTTGGATCTGCTGGACAAAAAAATGTCACAATTATTGGTGATAACCAGCGTTCACTCAAAAGGGTTTCAAAACCTATAGATCTCATCCCTGACACTAGAGCATTTTGATTTTTAGTATATCTGGCACCACGTGCAATTACTCCACCCTCTTTACGATGAGACTCAAGTGCTACTAAAAAAGCGGCAAGGACATGAGTTGGTGGTGTATAACGCCATTGTCCAGTTTTATTCATATGGGACCACTGATCATGAAGGTCTAAACAAAGCGAATGGCTATTCCCTTCTGCCGCTTCCAAAGCAGACTTTCGAGCCAGAATAAAACCAAACCCAGGCACACCCTCAATACATTTGTTCGCCGATGAAACTATGGCTTCAAATTTTATTTTATTTGGCTCAACTAAAATAGCCCCAAATGCCGACATACTATCTATAAGAAGTTTCCGCCCTGCATTATATGTTGCTGCAGATATTTCCTCTATTGGATTAAGTATACCAGAACTCGTCTCACAGTGAACTGCAACAACATGTGTTATATCATTATCTGCTTCCAGAATTTCAGCGACTTCTTCCCCACGAGGAGGAAGATAATCGCCTTTATCAAGGACAATATGATCACGTTTTAAATACTGTAGAGTTTTTGCAGCTCGTTGACCATATGCGCCATTAGAAAGTACTAACAACTTTCCATCCCTTGGTACAAGTGAACCTAACATGGCTTCAACCGAAAAAGATCCACTACCTTGCATTGGAACACAATCAAAACTTTCGTTACCGCTGCCCAACATTTCTATAAGTGTATCTCTCATTAGTTGAGTCATTTGCCGAAAATCGCCATCCCAACTGCCCCAGTCTTTAAGCATAGCTGACTTAGTATCATACGACGTTGTAAGCGGACCTGGTGTGAGTAAAAAAGGTTCACCCAATCGCGGCGCCTCAATTTCTGATTCTTCCAATCGCATAAAAGATCTCCACTTTAAGACTGTACTAATTATTACTTTTAATCATACAACAGTATGAGAAGTTTTGATACCATGACACTACGGGCCCATGATGAACTTTGCACATAATTTTTCAGCTAATACTGGCTATCTTTGGAAGGAGCTGTCTTTTCTAGACAGATTGGCTATTGCAAAAAAATATGGTTTTGAAAGTTTAGAATTTCACGACGAACCACATTACGAAAACTTAACAGAATTACAGTTAATTCTCTCCAAACATGAGCTGCCGGTTAACGGCATGAATGTCAGAATGGGTGAAACTTTTGGCTGCGCATCGCTTAGTCAATACAACGAGAAATATGTAAATGACATAAATGATGCTGTTGAAATCGCAACGGCATTAAATATTCCTGCAATTCATGTAATGTCAGGTATAACAAATGCTGATGATGCAAATGAAACTTTTATATCCTCACTAAACTATGCATTGGAAAACTCAACTCAAATAATTCTAATCGAACCGGTATGTAATGAACAGCTACCTGGTTATTTTCTCAAAACAATTGAGCAGGCTGCCGGAATACTGAAAACTATAAATCATCCACGTTTGAAAATCTTATTTGATTGTTACCATGTATACAAAGAGAGTGAAAATCTCATGGATGCCTTTGCTAAGCATGTAAGTAACATTGGTCATATTCAAATTTCTGCTGCTGAAAACAGAGCAGAACCTCATCCGGGCATATTGAATTACTCCAAGATTTTACCACAGATGGAAGCACTCGGATATAAAGGGGCATTTGGTTGTGAATACAGGCCACAAGCTGCTACGGAGGATGGTCTGGCATGGAGAGATAACTTCAGAAGAGATACAAGATGAGAAAAAAAAAGAATGTAAATGAACCAATTGACACAGAGGGTGATATCAACCTCTCTCCAAGACGGTTGGAATGGTCGAAAAACAATATCAACACAAATTCGCAGAAATTGTTATCAGAAGACTCAAAGTACTTCTTACATCAATCACTCTCAACACCTTGTTTAAATGTTCTAGAAGCAAGTGACGGTATATATCTGGAGGATCTCCAAGGTCGTAAAATTATGGACTTTCATGGGAATAGTGTTCATCAAGTTGGTCATGGAAATAAGCGAGTTATAGCTGCAATTAAAGAGCAGCTCGACATTCTCCCATTTTGTCCTCGGCGTTACACGAATAAGGTTGCAATTGAACTTGCAGAACGCCTTACCTCTCTCGCACCTGGAAATTTGAATAAAGTTCTTTTTGCACCCGGTGGTACCAATGCAATCGGCATGGCGTTAAAGCTGGCTCGATATGCAACTGGTAGACATAAAACAATTTCCATGTGGGA
Source organism: Candidatus Salinivivens marinus (assembly GCF_965655845.1). Classification (NCBI taxonomy): domain Bacteria; kingdom Pseudomonadati; phylum Pseudomonadota; class Alphaproteobacteria; order Rhodobacterales; family Paracoccaceae; genus Candidatus Salinivivens; species Candidatus Salinivivens marinus. The sequence goes on along the minus strand of NZ_CBFHHX010000004.1, from coordinate 82,499 downwards.
TAGTTTTCATGGTGCTTCTTTAGATGCTATCTCAATCGGTGGAGAAAAATTGTTTCGAAAAGATGTAGGTCCGCTCATGCCTGGCACGGAACATATCCCTCCTCCCACAAGAGGAAAATGTCATTTCAATTGCTCAGATGAGAGCCATGACGGATGTATCAACTATTTAGAGTATGTTATCGAAATGGAGGGAGATATTGGAGCCCTTGTTGCCGAACCCATGAGGTGGACAACCGTAGAATTACCACCGCCAAACTATTGGACAAGAGTACGGGATATTTGCACAAAGAATGATGTTCTGTTGATTTTTGATGAAATACCCTCTGCCTTAGGTCGAACAGGCAAAATGTTTGTGTGTGAACACTTTGACGTTGAGCCCGACATGTTAGTCATAGGTAAAGGCTTAGGTGGAGGAGTTTTCCCGATGGCAGCATTACTTGCCAACGATGCTTTAAATGTCGTCGAAGATAAAGCCTTAGGGCATTACACTCATGAAAAAAGTTCTGTTGGTTGTGCAGCAGCGCTAGCGACAATTGATTGTCTAATGGAAGACGGATTACTTGATAATGCAGTAACTCTGGGCAATTCAGGTTTACAGGAATTGGAAGCTCTTAAACTAAAGCATTCAATAATTCATGAAGTAAGAGGTCTTGGTTTATTCTATGGAATAGACTTACGAGTAGATGGCAAACCGGCCTCGAACGAAGCGGATGCTATCCTTTATCACTCACTATCAAATGGATTGAGCTATAAAGTAGGGGGTGGCTCAATATTAACGCTTTGTCCTCCGCTTACAATTAACAAAGATGAGTTAACGCAAGCTTTCAATATAATTGAAAATGGAATTAATAGCTTAAACTAGGCTAATTACTCAAAAAATTAATATTGTGTATATAATTGTTTACATAAGCAATAATTTAACTCATTAACTTTTGGCCGTGGTTTAGAAAATTATTAATATGAAAAAACCCTTAAATGGTATACGAGTACTAGATTTAACAAATGTTCTAGCGGGACCCTACTGCTGTCACCAATTAGTACATTTAGGCGCAGAGGTCATCAAAGTTGAAGCTCCTAAAACAGGCGATTTAGCACGTCAACTAGGTGCAGACGAAAGACTCAATAAAAAATTAATGGGTATTTCTTTTCTAGCGCAAAATGCTGGTAAAAAATCGATAACATTAAATCTCAAGTCTCCAAGAGGTAAGAAACTTTTTTTACAGCTTACAGAAACTGCAGACGTGCTTGTAGAAAATTTCCGACCAGGTGTGATGAAGCGTCTTGGATTAGATTTTGAAGAACTAAAAAAGATAAACTCAGATTTAATTTATTGTGCAATTTCTGGTTTTGGACAATCTGGCAAATCAAGTGACCAACCTGCCTATGACCAAATTATTCAAGGTGCGTCCGGCTTAATGTCTATTACCGGAAACCAAAGTAGTTCTCCGTTGCGCGTTGGCTTTCCAGTGGCTGATACTGTTGGCGGCATAACCGCTGCATTCGCTATTTCCTCAGCACTTAATGCTAATCCTCGCGGAGCATTTATTGACGTAAGTATGTTGGAGGCTTTAATGTCTTCAATGGGTTGGGCGGTGTCTAATTATCTTAACACGGGTGTTGAACCACTTGCTTGCGGAAATGAAAACCCCACTTCTGCACCTTCCGGAACCTTTAAAACAAGCGATGGACTATTAAATATCGCTGCAAATAAAAATGAACATTGGATAGCTTTGACGGATCATCTTGATCTGCCTTATTTACGTGATAACCCTCAATATGCAACCCGCGAGGCTCGAAAAATTAATCGTAAAAAATTAAAAAAGGAACTTGAAGAAAAATTAAAGAAGCAGTCCGCAGAAAAATGGGCTCAAGAGCTGAATTGCCTTGGAATTCCAGCTGGAAAAGTTCTAACGGTTGCCCAAGCCCTGCAATCTAAAGAAATTTCAGAAAGTAACTTTTTGACTGAATATACAGATGTACCGGGAGTTCAAAGAAATTTAAAATTAGTGACTACCGGGATTAAACTAAATGGTGAGCATCCTACTGCAGCTAACCCTCCCCCAGCTCTTGGTGCTCATAATGAAGAAATATTTAATGGTGTTGGAGTGAGCTCAGTCGAGTTAAAGGAGCTCAAAAGGCAGGGCATCGTTTAAAGCATTCGATGTTGATCTAATCCTTTAATTTTTAGATTCAAAAGAAAGTATTAGACACCTTTAATTTTATTTTTATGGGTATAAAGTATAAAGAATAATTAGGTATTTTACATTGCCTAGTTATGGCTTCAACACGAGGAACAATATGAATAAGACCGTGCTTTGCATGAAATGGGGCAACCTTTACTCGTCCGATTATGTAAATGTTTTGTATAACGCCGCTAAAAGAAACATAACTGGCGATTTTCGTTTTATTTGCCTTACCGATAAAAATGATGGAATAAATATTAACGTCGAAACATACCCAATTCCTGATATAGGACTTGAACCAGACCATTGGCATCATGGAGCATGGCCTAAAATATCTATTTTTAAGGAAAACCTTTACGACTTAACTGGGCATGCGCTTTTTATTGATTTGGACACTTTTATAATGGGCTCAATAGATGAGTTTTTTAACTTTGCGCCGAATGCCATCTCAGTAATTGATGTTGGGCCTTGGGGAAAAGATACTCTGGCACATGAACGAGTAGTTGGCACAGGTATATTTTGCTTTGAGATTGGGAAGTATTCACATTTTGTGTCTAATTTACAAAACAACTTAAATACTCTTGTAAACCAGCATGAACTTGAACAAGTTTACGTACAAGAAATTTGTGAAAATATTGAATTTTGGCCTGAGCCTTGGGTTATTAGCTATAAGCGATCTCTTAGACAGCCAATAGGAAAAGATCTTATATTTTCACCTACTAAACCAGGACCTCAAACTAAAGTGATTGCATTTCATGGAAAACCAAGACCAATCGATTTGGTAACTAAGGGGTTCTATAATCGAGATCGTTTTCCACACTTTCTTTTGAGATCTGTCGATTGGGCCAGAGATTACTGGTTACAAAATGGTGGTAGTCTCTAAAAGAGTATTAAAATAGCATTGAAATGCAAATATATGGGTTCAAGTAAGCAGTTTTTGAATATCAAAGGCTGGATAAAGGATTTATCCAGCCTTTAATTATAATTTATCGCGGCGGTAGTGGCATCCAGCTTGGCACTGAAACATCAGCATGCGCAAACTGAGGCATTTTTGCAGACAAGTCTTCCATATTTTTTATGTCATTTTCATTTAAAAATGCTTGTGTGATTAGTGTCGGAGGCACCACAACGTTACTACCTGGATTTTCACCAGCAAGCATCATTGCAAGCGATCTCACTGAAACTTCTCCAACCACTGCAGGATTTGTTGCAACCGTAGCAGCCCATGCAGAATTTGGCTCTCTCATAGCTGAAATATCAGCGGTAGAGACATCAGCTGAATATATGTCGATTTGATCTGTTAAACCTGCTTCGTCAACTGCGATTTTAACACCCTTGGCAAACTCGTCGTAAGGAGCAAACATGACAGTTATATCTGAATTTGCTTGCAAAACTGATCTCGCCTGGTTCGCATTAGAGTTAGCTATTGGATTATCGAGAGTGCCGAATTGAGCAACTTCCTCGATTCCTGGATTTGCTGCTTTAATGTCTTCCCATGCAGCATGGCGACGATCTAGCGGAGCAATACCCGGCACATAAACATAGCCGGCTTTCCAACTTGTGCCATTATCTATTATTGCCTGCTCCAAAGCCAATTTACCCAGTAGGTAGTCTGATTGTTCTATCTGAGGTATTGCTGGATTTTCTACATTAACGTCAAAGGCGACAACTTTAATACCAGCATCGACTGCTCTTTGAGCTGCATCTCGCATACTCTCGGTCAGACCATGTTGAATTACAATACCATCAACACCAAGTGCAATGGCTTGATCTACCATATCAGATTGGAGAGCCGCATCCTGTCTGCTATCAAAAACTCTCAAGTCGACGCCTAGAGCTGCAGCTTGGGTTTCTACTCCCGAAAGATAGGCCTGAAAAAAATCACCCGTAGATAGATATCTAACGAGCGCAATTTTTACGTCACCCGGATTGTCAAACGGTGCTGGCATATCACCAGCTGTCACCGCGGTTGAAAAAAGCGCAGGTAGAACAACGCTTCCTCCTAGTATTTTTAGTATTGATCTTCTAAACATAATTACCTCCCATGGTATTTTAAAAGCCTGTTATTCAGTGGCTAGTTTTTCGCCCCTTCGATGAAAGAGCAAATGTAAAAATGAGTGCAATAACTAGTACACTCCCCTTTACAAAATCTTGAGTATAATACGGCGCGTTCATCATCGTCAAACCTTGAAGAAGCACTCCAACAAAGAGAGCACCTATTGCAGTGCCAAATGCATTAGGCTTCGCCGCTCCTAACACGGCAAAACCTATCAATGCCGCAGCAACAGAATCCAGTAACAAGTTATTTCCTGAAGCTATATCACCACGACCTAATCTGGCAGAAAGTAGAATTCCGCCTATCGAAGCAGTAATCCCTGAAATGACATAAGCAAGAATTTTATATTTATTAACATTCGCTCCAGCCAAAGCAGTGGCAGTCTCGTTTGAACCTATTGCATACATAAGCCTACCATGTCTGGTAAGCTCCAAAAAAAGCCAAATAAATACCCCAACCAATAAAAATATAATTACTGGAATTGGTATAAGGTTTTCTAAGAAAAAATCTAAACGATGTCGACCAAGCCATAAAAAGCTTTGTGAGTAAACACCCTCTGCTGTCTCACCACTAGGAAGCTTCATACCAGTAGAGATAGATCTACCTTCCGTAGGTATGCGCTGCAGTCCGATAAGTAAAAACATCATGCCCAGCGTGGCTAATAAGTCTGGAACCCTGGCCTTCACGATTAGAAGCCCATTTACCAAACCTACAAATGCTCCCATAATAAGACAAGCAATTATGGCCGTGAAGGCTGACATCTCAAGTACGACCATCACATACGCTGAGAGCATAAGTGCAGTGGTAGCCACAGAACCTATAGATAAATCAAATCCATCTACCACCAAAGTTGCAGTAACACCGAGCGCCAAAATACCCGTAATAGAAACGGATTGAAAAATAAAAACAGCTGAGCGTGGACCGGCAAAACCCTCTGCAACTATAGAGAAGAACAACACCAAACCCAAAAGTAACAATAGAAAACCATAGCGGATTGCAAAACTTCTCATATTCATAATACTTTTTCACCCATTTAAACTTCCTCTTGCTTCAGCTAAAGTTTCAGACGGTTTTCCACTATAGAGAGAAAGAATATCTGCAATATTGTTCTCTTTATTCTCGAAGATACCAGAATAAGAACCTTCATGTAACACAACGATTTTATCAGCAATTTCTACTGCTTCGTCGAGCTCGGCGACGAAGACTAATGTTGCTCTATCTTTAGATGACTGCCTTATCTGGCTTCCAATGTCCCTACGCGCTTTTATATCAACTCCTTGAAAGGGCTCATCAAGTAACAAAACTTCTGATTTTTCTGAAAGCCAACGACCAATCATTACCTTTTGCTGATTGCCTCCTGACAGTGTAGTAACTAAATCAAGCTCTGACTGACACACTATCCCTAATTCTGAGATCGACACAGTTGCTTTTCTTTCTAAATTTTTTGGCTTCAGAAATGAAAACCAACTGTGCCGATCCAAGAACGGGAGAACCATATTATTTGTAATGTCGAAGTCAGAAACCACAGCATTTGTAGACCTATCCTTCGGACACATAAAAATACCTTTTGATATGGCATCGGCAGGACTTTTAGGATTATAAGGCTCGCCGTGTAAAAGCATGTCTCCCTCTAATAGAGGGTTCAAACCAAAAATAGCAGAGGCTATTGCCGTTTTTCCGCTGCCTAATAAGCCAGTTATTGCAATGATTTCATTTTTATAAAATACCAAATCAAAGGGACTACTATATTTTGAAAGTTTTGCGTCACGCAATTCAAATATGGGCGTCCCCTTTTCTTGCAACTGCAATTTACCATGAACCATTTTTTGACCAAGCATTGCAGTAACTGCGCCCTCGTAATCTAGAGAAGGACCATCAAAAATACCAGAAATCTTACCATCTCTCATGGTAACTATACGGTCGGCAATAGCTCTAATGTCTGACATGCGATGTGAGATATAAAGTATAGCGACACCTTGCTCTTTTAAATTGGCAAGAAGTTTAAATAGGCGTTTAGCTTCGTTAGCAGAAAGAGACGAAGTTGGCTCATCAAGTATGAGTAGTTTTGGTTTGCGAGTCATTGCTCTTGCGATTGCAATCATTTGCCTGTCCGCTAGTCCCAAATCTTTAACTTCAGCTGTGATATCTAAATCTAAGTCCATTGTTGCTGCTACTTTTCTGGCTTCAGCTCGTAATTTTTCTGTTCGTAGAAAAAAACCTGCACTACTGTCAGCTAATCGATCAATCATGAGATTTGACGCTACATCAAGGTCCGGGATTACTCCATTATTAATAGTTTGATGAACCGTAACTACGCCGGACTGAAACGCATCTGAAGGTGAAGCTGGGGAGAAATTTTCTCCAAAAAGAGTTACGGTTCCTGCATCTGCATTATGGACACCACACAATATTTTCACCAGAGTAGATTTACCTGCACCATTTGCTCCCATCAGCACAGTAATTGTGGCTGAAGGCAATTCTAGGTCAACCTCTTTGAGCACTCGGTTAGGCCCAAAAGATTTTACAATACCTGAAATCTGGCAAGCTAGCTCCAACGTGTTGTCCTCCTAAAACTTATGCTTACAAGAGGCTTTTCAATTGTCAACACTCTTGACAAAAGTCAAAATTTGCCAATGCTTGAAATATCAGTGTTTTTTGTTAAGAGGCTCCAAATGAAAGATGATTTAGAGTATGAACCTCTGAATTCCAAAACCCTTCCAGAACGATTAAAAAATTTAGAAAGTATAACGTCGTTAATTGGTAATAAATCTGAAGAATGGAAAGTCACAGAAGTCGGCGATGGAAACCTAAATCTCGTATTTGTTGTTGAGGGGAAACAAGCAAGTCTCATTGTTAAACAAGCTTTACCATATGTACGCTTAGTTGGTGACAGTTGGCCCCTTCCATTGAGCCGTTCATTCTTTGAACATGAGATACTTTGCAGGCAGGGAGAAAGAGATCCAGGCAGCGTCCCTCAAATCTATTATTTTAATAAAAAACAAGCAATTATTGTAATGGAAATGCTCTCTCCTCACGTAATTCTACGAAAAAAATTAATCGCTGGAGAATACGTAAATGGGCTTGGGAAAACTCTAGGTAATTTTTGTGCACGAACTGCGTTTAGAGGATCTGATCTTTCATTGTCAACAAAGGAGAAAAAGAAAGATACTGCACTGTTCCAAGGCAATGACGAACTCATGGCAATCACCGAAAACCTTATCTTTACTGATCCTTACTTTGAAGCAGAGATGAACCACCACACAGAAGGACTTGAGCCAGTCATCAAGACGCTAAGATCCGATGTTTCTTTAAAACAGGAGGTTCAGCATATGCTTCTAAAATTCACCTCAAATACGGAAACATTACTTCACGGCGACCTTCACTCCGGATCAGTTATGTGTACTGACAGCGAAACGAAAATTATAGATCCGGAATTTGGGTTTTACGGGCCTATGGGTTTCGATATTGGTATGCTGATATCTAACTTTTTAATGGCTTATTTCAGCCAACCAGGTCATAGAACTGAAAATACATTAGAAGAGTACCAAAATTGGATACTATCAACTATTGAAGAGATATATTCAACGTTCATAAGTGAATTCAGCAATCTTTGGCGCAATGAAAGGCAGGGGATTTTATTTCCAAAAAGTCTTTTCGAAAATCAAGGACATAGCTCAGAAGGTGCACTGAACGGAGTGCTTAACCATATTTGGTCAGATGCATTGGGTGTATGTGGGATTGAAATGCATAGACGTATTCTTTCCCTTGCTCACAATGCAGACTTTGAAGAAATAGCTGACTTAAAAACACGGGCAGAACTGGAAGCTAGAAACCTCATTATGGGTCGCCAACTCATTCTTGAAAGAAACCAAATCAAAGATATTCAGGCAATTCAAAGTCTTGCAAGAAAATATAATTCGGAGAAACACCTATGAAGGTAAACGGTACTCATTACCGCTCAATTTGGTATGATCATGAACTTTCAAAAGTTAAAATAATAGACCAGCGCTGGTTACCGCATGATTTCAAGGTCGTTGAACTAGAGACATTACAAAGTTTTGCAACTGCGATAAAAGATATGTGGGTTAGAGGGGCACCATTAATTGGGGCAACGGCGGCTTATGGAGTAGCTATAGCTTTGGAACATGATGCATCTGACAACGGATTAAAAAATGCATACGATACTCTAATCCAAACCCGCCCAACAGCAATTAACTTACGTTGGTCACTTGACCGAATGCAAACTGAGTTAGCAAACGTTGGAGAAAGTCAACGTCCAGCAGTTGCTATGGAAATTGCACATAGAATTGCCGAAGAAGATGTGGAAATAAATAAAAACATCGGCGAATTTGGATTAAAGATAATCAAAAAATTAGCTGAAACAAAAAAACCAGGAGAGCCTGTACGTTTGCTGACCCATTGTAATGCTGGTTGGCCTGCTACCGTCGATTGGGGGACTGCAACCTCTCCTATGTATCATGCGCACAATGAAAACATTCCAATACATGTATGGGTTGATGAAACAAGACCCAGAAACCAAGGAGGAATGACGGCTTGGGAATTACAGAGCCACGGCATCAGCAATACTTATATAACAGACAATGCGGGCGGTCATCTTATGCAAAAAGGCTTAGTTGACATGGTTATTGTTGGTACCGATAGAACAACCGCTCAAGGAGATGTGTGTAACAAGATTGGAACTTACCTAAAAGCTCTTGCCGCTCATGACAATAAAGTACCTTTCTATGTTGCATTACCTTCTCCAACCATAGATTGGCGAATAAATGATGGTCTTACGGATATTCCGATTGAAGAGCGACCAGAGAGGGAAGTTACTCATATTTTAGGTAGAAACTCACACAATGATATAGCAGAAGTTCAAGTCACCTCCGAGGGTGTTCCTGGTGGCAATCCGGCGTTCGATGTAACACCCAATCGACTAATAACTGGCTTGATAACTGAGCGAGGTGTTTCGGAAGCGTCTAAAGATGCATTAGCAGAAATGTTCCCAGAAATGGCTGGAGCCACAAAGAATGATTAAAAATAATTATAAGGAAAAAGACGCTCAAACCTGGACGTCTGAAGCGTCCAAAGACGATGCTGATCAACATTTAGCACTACGGGTTTATACCTCTCGATTAATTGGTCAGAATCCTGATCTTGTAATGCATGGAGGCGGGAACACTTCGGTTAAAGTGGAAAGAAAAAATCTTTTTGGGGAAACCTGCAAAGTTATGCACGTCAAGGGTTCTGGGTGGGATTTGGACACAATACTTGCGCCAGGGCTTCCAGGCCTTTGGTTGGATCCGCTCAAGAAATTGCGAGAACTTGAGCAGCTTTCCGATGAGAATATGGTAAATATACAACGCGCTAATTTGCTAGATAGTAGCTCACCCAACCCATCTGTAGAGACTTTGTTGCACGCATTTCTTCCGCATAAGTATATTGATCATACACACGCAACTCCATTTCTAATTCTGGCAAATTTACCCAACGCCACTGAGGTGTGCAAAGATATATTTGGTGAAAAGCTAGGTATTGTTCCATATATCATGCCTGGATTTGCTTTAGCAAAAAAAGCGGCAGAAGTTTTTGAGCAAAATCCAAGCGTAGAAGGCCTAATGCTCTTGGGACATGGTCATTTTGCCTTTGGAGAGACTGCAAAAGAAAGTTATGATCAAATCATCGTGCATACTCAAGCAGTAGCCGACTATCTAAAAATGGAGAATCCAACAAACCTTTTCACTCGCAAACCCCATAAGGCAAGCGGTGTATTTCCAATCATACGAGGCCTGATAGGTGATATGATTGGACCAAATTCACCTATGCCGATAATGGATCTCAGGAACGGAAAAGACGAACTTCAATTCCTGAAACGCAATGATCTTGAAGAACTCTCAACTAGAGGGACAGCCTCTCCAGATCACGTGATCCGCATAAAAGGTAGACCTTTAATCTTAAAGGAGTCTGTTTGGTCTAGGGGCAGAGAGGCAATTAAAGAAGAATTGGATAAATATGCAAAAGAATATAAAGCGATGTTTGAGCGCCAGGCGCCAAAAGCCGACCAGCCCAAAACAATGTTGCCTACTGATCCGAAAAATATTTGGATGGAAGGTATCGGCCTAATTGGATTGGGCGCAAATGCAAAGGCAGCCAGCATAGCAGGAGATCTTGTAGTTCAAAACGCACGAGTGAGAGCTATTGGCGAAGATGCCGGAGGATTTAGGCCGATCTCCGAAAAAGACTTATTCGATTGCGAGTATTGGTCACTTGAACAGGCAAAGCTAGGAAAGGGTGCACCACCCAAATTTCAAGGTAAAATTGTGATGATAACTGGCGGCTCTGGAACAATCGGCTTTGCACTAGCTAAGGCCTTTTCTAAGCTTGGGGCACAAACCATTCTTGTAGACAAAGACGAGATAGCTTTGGAAGAATCCGTAGCTAAACTTGGCGTTGGACACAAATATTTTCCAATTGACGTAACTCATTCCGATGCAGCCAACCAAGCCATGTTGGCTGCTATAAATAATTTTGGTGGTTTAGATATATTAATTTCCAATGCCGGAGCCGCGCATGCAGGTCCAATGCTGGGCATTTCAAATGAAGAATTGCGGAATGCCTTTGAATTGAACTTTTTCTCTCATTACAGTTTTTCGACGGAAGCGGCAAAAATTCTGAAAGATCAAAATCGCGGCGGCCAAATTCTGTTCAACATATCAAAGCAAGCAGTGAACCCCGGCAAGAACTTTGGTGCCTATGGGCTTCCAAAGGCCACAACTTTTTTCTTAATGCGACAGTTAGCACTTGAACTGGGGTCTGATGGAATTCGTGTGAATGGTATAAATGCGGATAGAATTCGTTCCGGTCTTCTTACCGATGACTTTATATCATCCCGAGCTAAATCCCGTGGAGTTTCAGAGTCTGAGTACATGGCAGGGAACCTACTAAATAAGGAAGTTACAGCTGAACATGTTGCAGATGCATTCACAGCGTTGGCTTGTGCTGAAAGCACAACTGGACATGTTATGACCGTGGATGGTGGTAATATAGAAGCAAGTTTACGGTAAATCAAAGTAACTCTGATAAAGGTATAATAAAAACTATTGAAGCAACTCAAACAGAAATTTACTCACTCGCCAAACTATATTCTAAGAGATGATGGCTATCTCGCAAATATTGCGTTGCTGTATTACCAAGAGGGCCTCAATCAAAGTGAGATTGCAAAACGTCTTGGTTTATCTCGTACGACTATTTTGAATTATCTCAAGGAAGGAAGAGAGCGGGGCATAGTTGATATACGAGTAAATGGCGAGACCCTTAATTCTTCAAAGATGGCCCGGGATTTAGCACAGAAATATAAACTTGAAGGTGTCTATGTTGCATATGTTGGAAGAAAAGCTAAATCAGACTTTTCACTCAGGCATACAGCTCGAGTGGCTGCTCTTGCACTTCATGACATAATCAATCCAGGGGACTTACTGGGAATTGCATGGGGGGAGACAATAAAGCTAATTGGAGAGCAACTCCCGAACAGGGGGATACCCAATACGGAAGTATGTCAAGTAATTGGCTCGATGGAATCCGATAGATTATTAAGCGCAGAAGATTGCGCAATCCAAATTGCAAACAAAATTGGCGCTCAATGCCATACCCTCCACGCTCCCGCCATTTTATCATCTTCAAGTTTGGCCACAGCTCTAAGAGATGAGCCAGCAATAAAAAAACAATTAAAAAAATTTGAAAATCTGAGTGCGATACTGACATCAGTTGGGGATTTAACAGAAACTACTCACGTTCTATCATCCGGCCTAATTAAAAGAAAACACTTAGATGAAATTATCTCGAATGGAGGCGTTGGTTTTCTTTGTGGCAATTTCATAAAGTCCAATGGCGATGATCTTCCATCACCGTTAAAAGATTGTATGATTTCAATAACTCCATCTGAAATAAGAAAAACTCCAAAACGCATCATGGTTGCATCAGGAGAGAAAAAAATACATGCTGTTAAAGCAGCACTGACTGGTGGGCACGCAACACATGTGATCTTAGATGAAAATCTAATTTTAGAAATTCTTAAAAGTTAAACTATATATTGGACAGAATGATCTTAGGGTATTAAGCTATAAACCGCCAATTTCACGAATTTTTTCAAAAATTTTATCTGAATTATGACCTGCTTTAAGCGACGCAAAAATAGTTGGCAGGCCGCCTCGCATTTTTAAAGCATCACGCTCCATCACCTCTAAACTGGCGCCTACATGCGGTGCAAGATCTGTCTTATTTATGACAAGTATATCAGAGCGTGTGATGGCTGGGCCACCCTTACGAGGGATTTCTTCTCCCGCAGCTACATCAATAACATAAATAGTTAAATCCGCTAATTCAGGACTAAAGGTGGCAGACAAGTTATCACCTCCAGACTCAATTAAAATGACTTCAAGATCAGGTAAACGCTCATTCATTTTCGCTACCGCAGCAAGATTAATGGATGCGTCCTCTCGGATCGCAGTATGAGGGCACCCGCCCGTTTCGACCCCAAGAATTCTATCAGAGCTCAAAACTTGCATACGTGTCAAAGCTTCCGCATCCTCTTGAGTATAGATATCGTTAGTTATGGCGGCAATTGAATATGAGTCTTTCATCAACTTACACAATCGTGCAGTCAATGTTGTTTTCCCGGCCCCAACTGGGCCACCTATGCCTATCCTAAGTGGACCATTTTGATTCATCATGTTTTAAATATCCTCGACACCTGTGTTTCATGTTTCATTGCGGCAATATCCGAAATAAAGACAGATGAATAAATATTATCTAAATTGCCATCTCTCGTTTCATCTGCAACTTGGAGACAAATTGGTGATAATGTTTTTATAATTTTTTGGGCCTCAGTTTGACCAAGTGGCATCAATCGCTGTGCCGCAGAAACTAGATTTGATACGTAGGCTTGCAAATATAAACTGGTTGTCAAATTTAATTCTATTCCCTCGACATTTGCACAAAAACCAATTGCAATTGGGTATACCAACTCATCAATTTCAATTGGCCATACTGCTTCCGTAACACTTTTAAATGCTTTACCAAGTTCGTCCATCTCTAAAAGGCGCTCCTGGGAACTTGCAAGTGCACGAGCTTTCCTATTTATTTCTATAAGAGCTTCATCTGAGTTGCATTTATAAGCTGCAGCCAAAAATAATGCATCTGTACGAGCAGCACCATGCTGCAAAATATTGAATAGCCACTCGCAAAGACTGTCTGCATTACCCAGCCACTGTAAATTCACAAGAGCCTCAAGACCGTGACTATATGTGAAGGATCCAACAGGATACGATGGGGAGATCCACTGGCTGAGAGTTAAGATACTTTGCTCAGTGGGCATGGCTGTGCGTGCGTCCGTGACCATAGGCACCTCCCTCTGGATTGAATGGCTCTTTTACAGTTCCCACCTCAGCGCCTAGCTTGATTAGCATTTCCTTGATGACATGATCTTTTTTAATAAGTAGTCGTGCTCCTTCTATTTGACATGGCACGTGACGATTGCCGATGTGCCATGCAAACCTTAGAAGATCACCTTTTATCTGTAATAGTTCTTCATCAGCAAACACTACACCAACTAGCCTCCCATCCTCGAGTAGAAAAGCTTCATTTTTAGAAATTGAACGAGTTTTGGGAAGGTCTACTAAAAACTTTAGACCGCGCTTAGTTTCCAAAACCTTACGACGCAAAAACCTTGCATGGTAATCTAAAATGACAAATTCGTCAGATTTATGACTATGTATAACGTCAACGCACCGAGGGAAATCCATATCGCCTCCTTAAAACATAAAATAGCGTTGCGCCATTGGAAGAACTTCAGCAGGTTCGCACGTCAATAGTTCTCCATCTGCCCTGACTTCATATGTCTCTGGATTCACCTCCATAACCGGAGTCGCATTATTGAGCAACAAATCTGCCTTGCCAATATCTCTTGTGTTGATAACTGGTAAAAGTTCCTTCGCCAGTCCAAGTGTATTCTTTATCCCTTCGTCGAAAGCTGCCTTACTAACAAATGTAGCAGCTGATTTTTCTACTGAACGCCCGTAAGCACCAAACATTGGGCGAGAGTAAACGGGTTGAGGCGTTGGAATAGATGCATTAGGATCACCCATCTGAGCCATGGCGATTGTTCCTCCCAGTAGAACCATTTCTGGCTTCACACCAAAAAAAGCAGGATCCCACAACACAAGATCAGCTCGTTTTCCTATCTCAACACTACCAATTTCACTCGACATTCCATGTGCAATCGCAGGATTAATAGTATATTTCGCAATATACCTTCGGACACGAAAATTATCATTGTTACCATTTTCGTCTGTTAATTGCCCTCTTTGCTTTTTCATTTTGTCAGCCGTTTGCCATGTCCTAATGAGCACTTCACCTACTCGGCCCATTGCTTGACTATCAGAAGCTATGATACTGAATGCACCCATATCATGTAGAATATCTTCTGCTGCAATAGTCTCGCGGCGTATACGACTTTCCGCAAAAGCGACGTCCTCAGGAATAGATTTATCGAGATGATGACATACCATGAGCATGTCAAGATGTTCCTCGATTGTGTTCTTTGTAAAAGGTCTAGTTGGGTTTGTTGAAGATGGTAAAACATGCGATTCACCACAAATTTTTATAATATCAGGAGCATGTCCTCCTCCAGCACCCTCAGTATGAAATGCATGTATTGTGCGCCCTTTTAAAGAATCAATTGTATTTTCTACAAAACCAGACTCATTCAGAGTGTCGGTATGTATCATAACCTGTACATCCATGGCATCTGCTACACCCAAACAACAATCTATTGCGCCCGGCGTAGTACCCCAATCTTCATGTAATTTTAACGCACATGCACCACCTCTAATTTGCTCTTCTAATGCCTGGGGAAGGGAAGCATTTCCTTTTCCTGCAAATGCAAGATTCATAGGAAATGCATCTGCTGCCTGAAGCATTCGAGCTATATGCCAGGGCCCAGGAGTGCAAGTAGTTGCAAGCGTCCCGTGTGCCGGCCCTGTTCCGCCTCCCAACATGGTTGTAATTCCAGAGTGCAGGGCATCCTCGATTTGCTGCGGACATATAAAATGAATATGGCTATCAAATCCACCCGCCGTTAAGATTTTACCTTCTGCTGCGATTATTTCCGTGCCTGGGCCAATAACAATATCAACATTTGGTTGGGTATCAGGATTTCCTGCTTTGCCGATCTTCAAAATGCGACCATCCATTAAACCAACATCTGCCTTGTATATACCGCTGTAATCTACAACCAGCGCGTTGGTTAGCACCGTATCTACGGCGCCTTGCGAGCGTGTGGCTTGTGATTGCCCCATACCATCCCGGATGACCTTTCCACCGCCGAACTTAACTTCTTCACCATAGGTTGTGAAATCCCGCTCTACCTCGATAATAAGGTCGGTATCAGCAAGCCGTATTTTGTCGCCAGTTGTTGGACCGTACATTGCCGAATAATCATATCTCGATATCGTGGAAGCCATTATATTTCTCCCATAACTTTCTGATTAAATCCAAAAATTCTTCGACCACCTGAGATTTCAATAAGTTCGACCTCCCTTTGCTGTCCTGGCTCAAACCGTATTGCAGTACCTGCGGCTATATCAAGGCGCATGCCTAGTGCAATCTCACGATCAAATTCAAGAGCACTATTCGCTTCACCAAAATGGTAGTGTGAGCCAACCTGGATGGGACGATCACCAGTATTAGCAACCATCAAGGTAGTACTTTTTCTATCTTCATTCAGTGCTATTGCGCCTGCTAATGGAATTACTTCGCCGGGTATCATTTTTTGGCCTTTCTCAAAAGTATTTGGTTTTTAACTTCACTCAAAATCTGATTTTTTAAAATTTTTATATATTCGATAAATCTTACCTAATAGGGTTGTGAACTGTTACAAGCTTGGTTCCATCCGGAAATGTAGCCTCAACTTGAATTTCAGCTATCATATCAGCAATACCATCCATACATTGATCCCGGGTAATTACGTGTGCTCCGGCTTCCATCATATCTGCAACACTTCGACCGTCTCTCGCTCCTTCAACCACTGCGTCAGTAATTATGGCAATAGCCTCCGGATGATTTAGTTTAACACCTCTTGCCAAACGTTTTCTGGCTACTTCTGCGGCCATTGCTATTAATAATTTATCTTTTTCTCTTGGAGTAAGTTTCATTTCAAATCATCCATGGTTTAGGTAATAGATTTCCACTGAGTCGCTTTAAGACGGGAATTAAAAAATGTCTCATTTCGTAACTGTTGGGAGCCAAAGCTCGCATAACAAGGGTATCTTTATGCACCAAGGAAGCACCCGCAGTCTCGGGCAACAAAGATCGCACCACTGGAAGTAACTTGCCAGCATCAGAACCGATGTAAACAACAAGAACCGTAACGTTTGCGCCATTGGCAATTGTAGCGCTGCTAAGGTGTTCAGTAATATTATTCGATAAGAAGAGCTTCTCTAAGAAATGTATAGAACCATTTTTTCTTATCTCAATATGGTCTTTTATTTTTGCAGAATTTAATCTTTCGCCACTTGCAATTCTCCCAAATACTAAGGGCTCAACCAGCAAACAGTTACTAGTTTCATGCATATCTATGATGAGCGACCGGGAAAGATTGGAATTCTCAAAAAGTATAGTTTCCTGCGGCATCCAATGAAGCTGTGCATTTTTTTCAACTGTTACTTTATTATGGACGGAAGCCGCCGTGAACTTCGGAGCCATATACGCGCGTTCTGCTGCTTGAGTTGTTAAAGTTAGACGCGCGTTTTTTTTCACAGTAGCATCTATTTTGAATTGATCACCCCCAGTCGCTCCACCTGCGGTATTGACAGTAACTGCTTGTAAAAAGCTGGTCTGATTTCTTGGAAACAATACCTTCAAAGATCCAGATTGATGTAGCTGATCAATCCGACTTTGTCCCTCCACATATTTTGCAGAAAGCTTTACAAAACCCCTTGCCCTAGGTTGAACCGCGGGCTTAGCATCTAAATATGTTTCTTTAATATTAATTCGCGTCTCCCAGCAGAATTGATGGTACAGCTAATGCCAGAAAGATTTGGCTTGTAGTAGAGATTTTAAAGGAGCCAAACAACAATATTCACATATCGCCTATTTTTTAAGCATTTTAAATAAATTTGCACTACAATCTAACAACACTTCAGTTGCACTCCGATTAAACTCTTCTCCAGACAACTAATGCATAATCATTCAACGCCCTAAATACGAGATATAGGTCTCGTGAGACACGTAGGACCTCCTTCGCATCCAATGCAGAGCGAAGGAGCTTGGAAAGTTGTCACTTTTAGCTTGGCATTTCTTAAGACTTTTTCAGTCTCAGGAAGATTATTTAGCATCACACATTCTCCGGGAGCCAAAGCCAATACGTTAGTACTTAAGGTATCGCTTAAATAAAATTCCGGTTCCGGCGCAGAAATAATATTGATATTCTTTTTAATCAAAAGTTTCCACAATCCTACAGGAAGTAATGGTTTGAAAACGAGGGCCGATTTAGTATCGACCATGCTTATAAGTGACATTAAATGTAAGCATGCATTTCTACCTTGGTAAAAAGGTAAGTCGAAAATATAGCATTTAACACCTATAGAATTTAAAATGTCTTTAACCTGTTCTGCACCATTTGTATTTGTCCTAAAACCTCTACCTATAAGCATAGTGTTTTCATCAAGCCAAAGTGTATCGCCTGCCTCTGCCGTTCCGGGAGTTTCAATCTGTCCGATAATTGGTATTCCGTTACTTCGATAGAAAGTGGCGTGCAGATTTTCTTCTCCTCGCCTTTTTTCCTTTCCGGGTGACATTAAAATTGCACCATTGGGAGTCATCAAAGAAGCATCATAGGCAAATACAGAATCAGCATTACCAAAATCATCGCCCTTGATCCAATGGATCTTTACACCAAAATTTTCGAGAGCCGAAACAAATCTGTCATATTCACTCTCAATTTTACTCGGATCAAAATGCTTGCCATAGTTCCAAGCGCTTGGTTCTGCTGTTATTATGGACTTTCCTGGACGTCTGAGTGCAACCTCTCTGAGCGGCGCAGTCATTGAAGCTACACCATAGGTCATTCGTTTCCTTGAACGCGCTCAAGTTCGAGGCAATCCTCCACACAAAGCTTCATAGCTACTTCTTTTGATATGGCAGTACAAAATTCTCCATGCAAACTTGCAATGGACATATTATGAACCAGATCAGCTTCATAATATGTGCCGTCATGGCCCAATGTGTTAATAGCAGCACAGGCATCATGAACCAGATAGGTATCAAACCCTAAATTACCAGCCATTCTAACAGTAGTTTCAATGCAATAATTCGTATAAAAACCCATAACAACAAGTCGATCTATTCCACTTCGTCTGAGTTCGAGTTCTAGTGAAGTCCCGATAAACCCACTATTTACGTCCTTGTCGACAACTATATCAGGTTCATGGATATCAAGACCTTCAATCTGCTTTCCTGTCTCTAGGCTTAGTTTTAAAGGTGAGTGCAGCTCTCGGGAATTATGCCGTGTAAAGGCTACTTGCTTTCCAAGTCGCCGCCATTCGGTCAAGAGACACCGCATATTTTCTTCTGCACTATCATTATTTCTTTTTCCAGACGGCCCGCCGTAATATTTTACGTCGTTAACACCTTCCTGAACATCGACTAACAAGAGAGCTGTAGATTTATCAAATTTTTCTATCATAAATTTTTATATCCATAGAAATTTAAGTAGTATCCTTGAGTTAAATACCCTGTCTTTGTTTCTTGCGAAACGCTTCTTGTCCCTCTCGAGCCTCTCTTATACTTTGCCGATCATTTATTTCTGGGACACCTACGTACCAGTCAGCACCACCAGGGGTCCATGAATAAGCATCCGAATTAATAGAAATTACAGTTGTTCTATCTGTCGTTTGAGCCCATTCCATGGCATTTTCCAGGTCAGAGAGGCTCTCGCAATGTTTAGCCAAAGCGCCCATTGCCTCGGCATGCTTAGCAAAATCAACATGTGGGGGGTTATCTTTATTTTTTATCCTCGCATCTTTTAGTAAATTGTTAAACCCAGGCACACCCATACCGGTTTGCAGCCTATTTATTACCGCAAATCCACCATTATCACACACAACAACAATCATCTTATGACCCGACAGAACTGATGAATAAATATCAGAATTCATCATCATGTATGATCCATCACCCACCAAGACGATTGGAACGCCATCTCCATTCATGGCCATAGCGTGCCCCCAGGCTCCAGCTATTTCATATCCCATGCATGAAAATCCAAACTCACAGTCAAATGTATTTGATGCCTTCACGCGCCAATTTTTAATTGTTTCTCCCGGCAATCCACCAGCTGCTGTTACCATAGTATCCGTTGGTTTGGCATGCTTATTTACCACTGCAATAACTTGAGCATAACTTGGGAACGAGGCATTTGTGGGCGCCTGCCCTTTATCGATCGCTTCATTCCAATCAGAATATAGTTTGCGTGCTTCATCTATACGACTGGCATCACAAACCCATCCTTCAAGTTTTGAATTAAGTTCCTCTAAACATTCTAAAGCATCACCAACAATCGGATTTGAAAAATGCTTTTTTGCATCGAAGCGAGCAGTATTGATATTTATGAATTTAGCATCATACCGAAAAGTCGTCCAAGACCCTGTAGTAAAATCCTGAAGTCGAGTTCCTACTGCAATTACTACATCTGCACTTTCTGCTAATTCTTTAGCGGCGTCAGTTCCTTCGATACCTATGGCACCAACGTAAAATGGATGATCATGAACGAATGCTCCTTTCCCAGCGATCGTTTCCGCAACTGGTATCATCCTGTCTTCAGCAAATTTCATAAGCGCCTCTACAGCACCTGAATACCGTACACCACCACCGGAAATAATAAGTGGTTTCTTTGCCGCTTTTAAAATCTTTACAGCTTCATCAACTTGCTGAATATCAGGTCTGCTTCGTGGTATTCTCCAAGTTGTTTCAGTGAAAAATTCGACTGGATAATCATAAGCTATTTCCTGTACGTCCTGTGGTAATCCAATAAAAGCAGGTCCACAATCTGCTGGATCCATCATCGTAGCCACTGCCTGTGGCAATGAAGAAAGTATTTGAGCTGGATGGGTAATCCGATCCCAATAACGCGAAACTGCTCGAAAGCTATCATTCACCGTCGTCGAAGGTTCACCAAAATGCTCTACTTGTTGTAAAACGGGATCTGGTAAACGGTTATTATAAGTATCCCCAGATAAAAGCAACACAGGCAATCTATTCGAGTGTGCCACTCCTGCGGCAGTCACCATGTTAGTTGCACCTGGCCCAACCGAAGTAGTCGCAATCATAATTTGACGGCGCAGTTTGGCCTTGGCATATCCAATTGCCGCTAAGGCCATGGATTGCTCATTCTGGCCACGCCATGTAGGCAACCGGTCTTGAACTTGTTCGAGGGCTTCCGATAGGCAAGTAACATTACCATGACCAAAAATACCGAATACTCCAGCAAATAATTGATGACGTTCACCGTCTATTATTGTGTATTGATTTATTAAATATCGTACAATTGCTTGACCAACTGTCAGCTTTACTGTTTTCCCAGTCATCTCACCCTCTAGAATTTAATTAATTAGCGTGCCAAGCTATGCATATTGACAAATTATTACTATTGCAATTGAAACATTAGGCGGCAATTTTGGCAGAAATCTGAGGGGTCACAGATGCAAAAAAATAAATTAAAAGCTTTATGGTCGAGCGGCCAACCAATTCTCAACGGATGGTGTTCGATTGGAAATTCCTTCACTGCCGAGATAATGGCCTCGCAGGGGTATGATAGTGTAACAGTAGATATACAACATGGTGCATTAGATTATTCCGATGTTTTACCGATGTTCCAGGCGATGCAATCTTCAGGTGCAACGCTTATGGCACGTGTGCCTTGGCGCGATCCAGGTTATATAATGAAAGCGTTAGATGTTGGTGCAATGGGTATTATCTGCCCAATGATAAATAATTCTGAAGAAGCAGCAGAATTCATATCCTTCATGCGGTATCCACCGCTAGGTCAACGCAGTTTTGGTCCAACTAGGGTTGCTGTTTCAGTTCCTGACTATGGGGTTGAGGCTAATGATGAAGTTTTGGCCTTTGCAATGATTGAAACAGCTGATGGTGTACAGAATTTGGAGGCCATCGCGGCCACAGCCGGTTTAGACGGGATATATGTTGGACCGGCTGATCTTACTCTCGGAACACAGTTAGGCCGTTTGGCTCCGGGGCTGGATCGAACCGAAGACGAAATGGTTACTCTAATTCAAAAGGTAGCCAGTGTTTGTAAAGAATACGGTCTAATTGCCGGCATTCACTGCGGAACTGCTGAATATGCATCAAAAGCTATTGGATGGGGCTATAACTTAACCACTATTGGTGGAGATACCAGGCTGCTCGCAAGTGCAGCCGCTGCTTCAGTTTCTTCTTGGCGGAAACTTACTGGGCGTAAAGAAAAAGTTCAAGTTACCGGTGGAGTTTACTGATGTCCAAATTGCTTATTGCTGGTAAGTTGCATCCAGCAGGGGTGAGCCGAACTTTGGAGTTAGAACAAGAGGGATATTCAATAACCTACATAGAGGATATTACAGAAGAATCTTATGCTAGTTTAATTTCAGACATTGATGCACTTATAATACGAACCCAACCACTTTCATCAAAAACTTTAGATAATGCATCCAAGCTAAAAGTCGTATCGCGTCATGGGGTTGGATATGACGCCATCGATTTAAACGCACTTAATTCTCGTAAGATTGCCCTAACAATTGTTGGTGACGTGAATTCCGTTTCAGTAGCAGAGCATGCAATGATGCAGCTCCTTGCTTGTGCAAAACATGTCATCCGAGGGGATCGCTCAGTTCGTGATCCATCTAAATGGAACTGGCGAAATCAACTTGAACAACGGGAAATTTCAGGAAGTAACCTTTTGATAATTGGATTTGGTCGTGCTGGTCAGAAGTTGGCACAAATGGCTAAGGCTTTTAATATGAGTGTTAGAGCTTTTGATCCTTACATATCTCCAGAGCTATGGCCAGATAACGATGTGCTCAAAGTCATGGATTTAAAGCAAGGATTAGCCTGGGCAGATTGCTTATCGCTCCATGTACCCAAAAGTGAAAAACCACTTATAAACACTACTGAATTTGCTCAAATGAAACCTGGAATGATAATCGCAAATACATCAAGAGGAGGTGTTATTTGCGAAAAAGCCCTCTTAAAGGCGCTTAATTCAAGAAAGGTTCACGCTGTAGGTCTTGATGTTTTTGAGCAGGAACCACCCTCTTCTGAAGAAGCGCTTTGTAATAGAGATGACACTCTTTTGTCCCCGCATATTGCTGGACTTACAGATAAGGCTAGTGAACGCATGGCTTTAGCATGCATTGAAAATGCAATTAATTATCTCAATGGGACAATAAACCCAAATTTAATTGTTAATAAAGAAGCTTTGCTATGATAAGAAAACCTACCCTTTCTATCGGCCTTATAGGCTCAGGCTTTATGGGAAAAGCACATGTTTTTGGCTTCGCTACAGCGCAAAAAGTTTTTGATATCCCAGCAAAAGTAAATCTTCACACTTTAGCAGACATAGATCAACAGACAGCAAAATCCGCAGCAGATGAGTTTGGCTTCAAAAATTCAACAGATAACTGGCGTGATTTAGTGAACAACCCAGAAATTGATATAATCGACATTACGGCACCTAACGCACTTCACAAAGAGATGGCTCTTGAGGCGATCTCCGCCAGCAAACATGTCTATTGTGAGAAACCATTAGCGCCCCTGTTTTCTGACGCTTTAGAAATGACAAATGCCGCTGAAAAAATGGGGGTAAAAACACAAGTTGGTTTTAACTACTTATGTAACCCAATGATAACTCTGGCGAAAGAAATGATTGCCAGCGGAGAACTAGGTGAAATTCGATCATATCGCGGAATTCACGCTGAAGATTATATGTCGAATGCTAGTGACCCGTTTACATTTCGCCACGATCAAGCGGGCGGCGGAGCGCTCGCTGATTTAGGCAGTCACGCATTAGCTACAGCAGAATTTCTTTTAGGAGAGATTAAAGAAGTAATGGGAGATTGCATTAATCTAATTTCTGAACGTCCAGAAATTGGAGGTGGAAATAAAGCAGTTCAAGTAGACGATATAGGAAGGGCTTTTGTACGCTTTTCCAATGGAGCCTCGGGTTATGTAGAGGGAAATTGGGTGGCAACTGGCCGCAAGATGCAACATGATTTCGAAGTTCATGGATCAAAAGGCGCTCTTTTTTTTACTCAAGAGCGATTAAATGAACTGCACTTTTATTCTACAAAAGATGCTGGAGGGCGGCGCGGGTTTAGAAAGATCGAGGCTGCTCCTGATCATTATCCATACGGTAATTTTTGTGTAGCACCAGGACACCAAATTGGCTTTAATGATCTGAAAGCAATAGAAATTGCTGGATACTTAAATGCAATCATGGGTAATGGTCCTGAGCCATTTTCTTTCAGGCAGGGAATGCGCATCCAGCACCTTATTGAGAAAATACAAAAATCATCAACCACTAGAAGGTGGCTATCAGTTTAACAAAAGAGCTGAATTTTATTTACTAATTTTCTAAGTTTAGATATCGATCTTAAAACACTGTTTTACTAATGCGAATTTCTCTTCTTAGTTTTTCCATCAGCAACTTAAGCGTATTGGTGTAACGCTCAGAAACGAGGCTTCCGTTTGCGTCAAATTGATCCTTTGCGTTAGCTACACAAACATTGGGTGCCGTGACTAGTCTCGGACCAAATGGCGTTAACCAAGCTCGAGTCATGAATTGTGCTGTTTCGTCTCCAGAACGACCAGCGGCCGCGCTTACTAATGCGACTGGTTTATCTTTCCATATACTTCCAGGAGTACGGCTCAACCAATCTAGTGCATTTTTTAGGACTCCTGAAATACCTTTGTTATATTCCGGACTTGCTATAATTATTGCATCTGCTTTTTCAATTACTTCCGCTACCTCTTTTACTTTTACCGGGATACCAGTCGTCTCCATATCTTCATCAAATAATGGTAGTGAAATGTCTACTTCCTCATATTCATCCGGCCGATAAAGCCTAATAGCCTCATTTAACAATTTTCTATTCAGTGATGCATGGCGTAAAGATCCACAAAGCCCAACCAAATTTGTCATAAAGAAATCCAATTTATCAACAAGGACGCTCCGACAGCCGCTACACGAGCAACCCACGAGCTTCAACCTTTATAGCATCTATTATTTTTTTATCACGAACCAAAACCAAGTCATTAAACATATTTACAACAACGCATACATGATTTGGTATTACTCGTACAATTTCTCCTACTTCAGGCTGAACAGCACAATCTTCAAGATTTAGAAAACCATGCTCTTCAGCTAATTTGCCAATAATTGCATCAGGGTATTCTAGAATTGAACCAAAACCATTTAACCCACCCAAATCTGATGTTAATGTTTTTGAACCAGCATCCAATATACCTCGGTCTTTACCAGCACGACTAACTACACTGGTATAAATGCAAAGGGCACAGTCATGGATAGTAGAAAACCCATCTTTTATCATCATCAAATCATTAAAAACACATGTTCCGGCCCTGTGCTCTGTAGACCCACTGAGCTTTCCTACATTTTGAAGATTTGGAGTGCCTCCAGTGGATATTATTTCGGGGACCAAATTTACTTCACTTAATAACTTTACCAGTTTCGAATTGAAAACCTCCGCTTCACTCCAGTTATCCTTTGTTGGATAATAAAGAAGTCCCTTAAAGTTAAGATAGCTGTCATCATCAATTAACTTGGCAAAACGGCACGCTTCTTCCGGATTTTCAACTCCCGCTCGTTTTTGACCTGTGTCACATTCAACTAAAACATCCAAAACACGCCCTGCATCCTTAGCAGCAGTCGAATACGCATTAATTGAATATGCGCTATCAGCGCATACTTTAAGCGAAATACGCCTCTGCAAAGCTGCTAATGCACCTGAAGCCGCTGCACCCAATACGTTAGTTGCTATCAAAATATCCTTGATACCCGCGGCTGCCATAACTTCTGCTTCACCTACTTTCTGGCAGGTGACGCCAGATGCACCTGCATCAACTTGCATTCGCGCGATCTCACAAGACTTATGCGTTTTGATATGTGGTCTATTTAAAACCCCTGCTTTATCACAAATTTTCTGAACGCGAATGATATTCTCTTCAAGAATATTTAGATCCACAACCGCACAAGGTGTACCAAATTGATTTATTATATCTTTCTTTAGTGCCAGTAAATCACTCATTAAATGACCCCTAATGAATTAGAAAGTTTCATGATTTCTTTTGATCATATCTAACTAATCTGATCTTTCATAGAGAGCACTTTGGGGATCTTACAGGGCGTTATTAATTATGGGGTCTACTTTTCATTTTCCTGGCAATATAAGAAAAGATCACTCATATCTATTGGTCAAAAGATACAGGTTAATATATTTGTTATCGTGATAACTAGAAGTTTTTAGAATTGCATGTCATGTCAAATAATTTTCGTAGTAATGCCGAAATAATTGTAAAGGCCAACGTAAGCGGTGAAATATTTGAGTGCAAAGAAGGATTGAGCTTTTGGGGTGGCGTTGATCCTAGCACTGGATGCATTGTCGACGTACACCATATTAATCACGGAAACAGTCTAGTTGGAAAGCTAGTATTAATGCCAACTTCAAGAGGCTCGTGCAGCGGAAGCGGTGTCCTTTTGCAGTTGGTGCAAAACGGACTTGCTCCTAAGGCCCTAATTTTTCACGAAGAAGAAGAAATTTTGACTTTGGGTGCTATCGTTTCTGATCAATTATTTAATAAAAAAGTAGCAATCCTACGGGTATCTAAAGATATATATTCTGATCTAGCTATGGCAGATAAAGCAGAGATTTTTGAAAATACTCTAGTTTGTGGATCAAAAACCATAAAGCTATGGGGATTGGACACAGAGACACTTAATTTAAAGTCAACTGACCGACGTATGCTTAACGGTGATCAGGGTGCTGCTAACAAAATAGCAATGGAAGCAATATGTAAAATGGCAGCAGTACAAAGCGCTAATGAACTTATCGACGTTACAAAGGGACATATTGATGGTTGTATTCTTGCACACGACGCAAATTTAATTTTTGCAGAAAAAATGTACAAGCTGGGAGCAAACGTAAGTATTCCCACAACAATAAACGCAATCTCAGTCAATCGTAATAATTGGGAAAACCAAGGAGTAGAACCAGATTTTGGAAATAAGGCTAGCCGTCTTGCCGACGCCTATGAAAAGATGGGCGCGCATCCTACATACACCTGTGCTCCCTATTTGTTGGAAGACAAGCCCCAACGGGATGAAGTAATTGGGTGGTCTGAGTCAAATGCCGTAATATATGCAAACTCAATTTTAGGTGCAAAAACACAAAAGCATCCTGATTATCTTGATTTATTCATTGCAATGACCGGCCGAGCACCAAAAGCTGGAGTGTATCTTACTGAAAATAGAATACCCAAAATTGAAATTTCTGTTCATCTACCCACCGATTTTGACGACTCAATTTGGCCCATGCTTGGGTGGTTGATTGGAGATTTATCTCCTAACAAAATTCCACTGGTAACTGGGCTTGAGATGACTTCTCCATCAGATGACGATTTAAAAGCGCTTTGCGCAGCATTTGGTACGACATCTGCCGCTCCAATGCTTCATATCAATGGGCATACACCCGGAAAAGTATATTCTATTCCTTCAAATTTGAAAAATTTCAATATCACCAAACAGCATTTGGCAAAACTTTGGAACAAATTTAATTATGCTGATTTAAGGGTTGATTTAGTAGCGATAGGTAGCCCTCACGCTTCTCTTAAAGAGTGCGAAAGTTTTGTTAAGTTTTTCGATGGGAAAAACTGTAATCCAACCGTTAAAACAATAATTACAATTGGACGCGATATACTATCCAAGGCCAAAAATGAGGGTTTAGTTGAAAAATTAAATAGTTCTGGTGTTCAGATAATTTCAGATATCTGTTGGTGTTCAATTACTGAGCCAATTTTTCCCCCTGAAGCATCAGTGATTATGACTAATTCTGGTAAATATGCTCACTACGCGCACGGTTTAACTGGGAGGAAAACACGCTTTGGAAGTTTGAAGGACTGCGCACTAGCTGCTCAAAGTGGCTGGGCAAAGTCTGAGGTGCCAGAATGGTTGTCAAATTAAAATAAATACTTAGGTCATTTAAGTTTGCCTATCCAACCCATTCTTTGGAAGAAAACATCTATCAAATCAAAATGTATACTTCCTAAAAATATTGATCCATATTTGATCACAATTTCAAAATACTTTTAATGAACAGTGAGACTAAATTTGCTTGAAGACTATAGCCTTTTACAAGTGATAATAATCCTTGGGACATATTTTTTTGCATCCTCAGTTAAGGGTGTAACTGGCCTAGGTTTCTCTACGGTATGTTTACCGTTTATGGTGCTTACCGTTGGCCTCAAAGCGGCTCTCCCACTACTAATTATTCCATCATTGGCATCAAATTTGATCGTTATGCGACAGGCAGGTCATTTTCGGACCACTTTTAACAGATTTTGGCTTATGCTACTTTCCACCGTAATAGGGATTTTTTTGGGTTTGGCTCTACTTTCGAAAGTAGACGGCACGTTCGCTGGTGCAATTTTAGGTTTGGTTTTGATATTTTGGTGTATCTTCTCTTATATCACACCTAAATTTAAATTACCTGCACCAAAAGAACGACCCGCTGGTATTATAAGTGGCCTAGCAACAGGTATAATTAATGGTTTGACTGGATCACAAGTTGTACCCTGCGTCCCTTATTTAATGGCGCTTAATCTTGATAGAAGTGTATTTATTCAAGCAACCAATATATCATTTACATTATCAAGCCTGATTATGGCTATTGGTCTAACTCGCCTAGAACTCTTCACATTGGACGCAATAAAACTCTCTTTAGCTGGAGTAGTTCTGGTATATTTTGGCCTAAAGTTAGGGTCAAAAATAAGACCATTCTTATCCCCAGATAATTTTAGGCTGGCGGTATTAGTTGTTTTATTTATCACTGCTTTGGGACTTTTATTAAAAGCGTTTTAAAGTTTAATAGTACTATTTAATCATAACCCTATGTTTCTTTTTCTTTGAACCCCGTTAAAACATTAACAGTATTAATTCCGATTTCCTCCACGGCATATCCCCCTTCCATCACAAATAATGTAGGCAAGTTCAACGAAGCAATAGATGCGCCCATTTTAATGAAATCAGAACTGGTGAGTTTGAAAAAACTGATAGGATCCCTTTCAAATGTATCTACACCGAGCGATATAATGACTGCATCAGCACCAAATTTTTCTATCTGATCCAGCGCAGACCCCAAAGAATTATTCCATTCAGCAAAGGAGGTTCCAGCCGCCATTGGATAATTAAAATTGAAACCCTCGCCCTCACCATTGCCGATTTCGTCTGCGTGCCCAAGAAAATGGGGAAATGCATGCATAGGATCTCCATGAAGAGACAGAAACAAAACATCTGACCTGTCATAAAAAATAGCCTGTGTTCCATTGCCATGATGAAAGTCTACATCAAGCACTGCGACTTTTCCCAAGCCTCTGTCCCGCAAGTGCTGAGCTGCCACAGCAGCATTATTAATAAAACAATAACCACCAAATTGATCATGTGAAGCATGATGGCCTGGAGGACGGCAAAGAGAAAAGACCGAACGATCACCAGCCAAAATATACTCCGCACCACTGAGTGCAACATCAAGTGACGCCCAAGCAGCTTCCGCTGTCCCATTGCTAATGGAAGTTTCAGCAGCCAAGCAGTAATATCCCATTTTACCCTCAATAAAATCTGGGACATGAGACGAAGGCATGGAGCGTGACTGCCAAACGGTCGCAATTGCTTCACCTTTAAAGCCTTCCGCTTTCCAGTCGTCCCAAGCAGATTTTAAAAACGATAGATAGCCTGCATCATGGATCTTTGAGAGCGCTTTTGATTGAACTTCATGGGGGGACACCACTTCACCGAAGTCTGTTTCCCTTAGACGGTTGAGAATGTAATCCATCCTTTCTGGACATTCAAAAGGCCTTACTAACTCACCACCATAGAGCTCGGTCGCAGCGTTTCTCTTCCTATGAGTATCGGTATATACTATTTTCATCTTTTGCTTTCTCCACCGCTTTTCTCATGTTGAGTTGTTACATCTATATCGGCATGTCTGTAGGCCGTTCCACATGTATACGGACATTTTTGACACAAAGGATTTTCATTTTTGTACGTTGACACAACTTCAGGTCAGTCATACCGATAATTCACTCAGGCTGTTTATTCCCTCAGACTGGAGGCTCTTTCTATATGTAATTAGAAAGGTGAATCACATCAGCCGTGTTCACCCCAGAGGCCATGAAACTCATAGGCTACAGCAGGTGTGTCTCCATTTACCCATGCGTCATGACCAGGTTCAATTGAATAGGCACTCCCCGAATTGTATGTAATTTCTGTGCCATCATCGTGCCTGCAAGTTATTGAGCCTTCAACGATTACGCCGAGATGCTTAGCTTGACAACTATCTGTTCCAACAGAAGGCTTTATATCTTTCGACCATTTCCAGCCAGGTTGCGCAGTTAGTTTCATTACTCTCTGGCCGCCAACATTCACCATCTCGACTCTAGCATTGCTTGGTGTCATCACTTCATCTGCTTGGGTGGAAAAGTCTTTTGTTTCTACAGATGCCATCTTTATACTCCCTTATTATAATATTTGTTATGCCGCTTATCTAGTGTATCGTTACATGAACAAATTTTTATGTCATTAAAATTCTGCAACAAGTCATTGCCGAACTTGCTAGCCTCTTCTCACGCAGTTTTAAAACAAAAGAATTCCTTTCTGACGTATTTTGAGTTCCCTTTTTTTAGAAAAAAAAACTATACCTCAATAAGTTCATAAAATTTAATTTTTAATTCATAAATTTGTAATCAAAATTTTGTTTGCCTGTCACAAATTTGTAATCAAAGTCTTGTCAATTGAACGCCTTCAAGTTTTAAGGAAGTTGTTTTTGTCTACCATTCAGTTAAAAAATATCTCAAAAAGCTACGCCACAAACTTGGTACTTAACAACGTGTCACTCACCGTCGAGGACCGAGAGTTTCTTACGTTAGTTGGTCCATCTGGATGTGGTAAATCCACTTTGTTAAGAGTCATCGCCGGACTTGAAACGCCTGAGTCAGGAAGCGTGGCAATTGATGAACGGTTGGTCACAAAAACTGCTCCAGCGCATCGCAATTTGGCTATGGTGTTTCAGTCATATGCTCTATATCCCCACCTGTCTGTGCGGGAAAATATGAAAACACCTCTGAAACTGCGTGACTTATCGATCATTCAGAGACTTCCTTTAATAGGGCCATTGATTGCGCCAGGCAAGTATCAATCGCTTAATAACCAAGTTGAAGAAACTGCTGCCACACTCCGGATCAATGAGTATCTAGAGCGTCGTCCTGGGCAACTTTCTGGTGGCCAAAGGCAGCGCGCTGCCCTTGGCCGAGCAATGGTACGCACGCCGCTCGCATTTCTTATGGACGAGCCGTTGTCTAATCTCGATGCGGCACTTCGCGTCCATATGAGGGCCGAGTTAAGCGAGTTACACAGAAATCTTGAGACAACATTTGTCTATGTAACGCACGATCAGTCCGAGGCTCTTACGATGTCTGACCGCGTTGCGGTCATGATGGATGGAACGATTGTTCAAATTGGCACACCTGAGGAAATTTACAACCAACCAGAATTTTTATCGGTAGCCGAATTTCTTGGATCGCCAAAAATAAACAGGCTTGAACTCACCGACGAAGTCATAGCGAAACTCAAAATGCCGTCAAAGGCACAATTGTTAAAGGCCGACATTGACCTACAGTTAATCAAGCATGTTTGCTTCCGTCCCGAGCATGTGACACTTAGTAACGCAAATAATAAGCCGGAAGCCGTTGTTAGGCATGTCGAGAACCTTGGCTCGGAATTTTTTGTTCATGCAGAGCTTGCAGTTGCTGGCTGCAGAATCATCCTCAAGCTCGACGCACCAACAGGTAGTGCCATCAATATTGGCGAGGTGCTTAGGCTGTCGATCAACCCCAACTCAATGCTCTTTTTCGATGAGAGTGGTAACAGAATTCGTGGTAGGGAACACTTGGAAGATGCCGTAGCATGAGTACTGGATCAAGATCTGCGTATTGGTTTGTTGCGCCAGCCATCATCTTGATGGGATTGATTTTCTTTATCCCCGTTCTGATGGCGCTCGGTCTCGGGTTCACGAATTACTCTCTTGGAAATTCTGGCTTTGACTTCGTCGCTTTCGAAAATTTTGAAAAAATTTTCACACGCCGCAGTTACGAAAAGATGTGGGGAGCTACGCTGACCTATGTTCTTGTAGTGGTGCCACTGAGCGTTTTGCTGGGATTAGCCGCCGCGCTCGCCATCAACTCTGTTACGCGCTTCCGTGACGTGTACAAGACGATTTATTTCCTCCCAGTTATGGCAACTCTTATGGCCATGGCTATCGTGTGGCAGATAATGCTTCACCCTACTGCCGGCGTAATCAACCGGACGCTTGCATCTGGATGTGATGTCGAGTTTGCCTACGGGGTTCTGAGCGGCGCCTATTTTGGGTTTGATCCTTTGACTAGTTGGTATGGCAACGCATGTGCGGATGTGATGCCAAACTGGCTAGGAGACAAAAAGTACGCAATTTGGGTGATTTGCTTTATTGGTGTTTGGCAAAATTTTGGTTTTAACATGGTGTTATATCTTGCTGGTCTAACGAGCGTTTCGCGCGAGCTATACATGGCTGCCCAAATGGACGGTGCTGGCTCTGCGTGGGATAGATTCCGCTTGGTGACCTGGCCAGCCCTGGGCCCAACAACCGTTTTTGTTGTTACCATCAGCACTATTCGCGGGTTCCAAGTCTTCGATATCGTTGAAGCCTTCTACGGCTTTGGTTCAGCTGGCCCTGGCAAGTCCGCCTACGTGATGATGTTTGCAATCTTCGAAAAAGGTATTAAGCAGAATCTTATCGGGATAGGGTCCGCCATCACCATTATATTCCTGATTTTTGTGATGTTTATCACCTTGGTTCAACGCTACCTGGTTGAGCGGAGGGTGCATTATTCATGAGCTATGACATCGGCAACTCACTAAAGCACACGGCGCTAATCCTTGGCGCACTGGTCGTAATTCTGCCATTTTACTTCATGCTGAGTTACTCGCTGCAATCGCAGCGTGAAATTGAGACGGGGCTAAGCCCAGGCGGTGTGAATGCCGGCTTCTTTGGATCTCAATCCCTGGTTCTGGACAAGGATTGCCTACAGGCAAACACGCCGGAACGCAAAGAGATTGAAGTCGCAAAAACAAGTTACCCCGGCAAGACAGAGCGCGAAATTTACAATATCCTTTTAAAGGAAGTCGAGACAAGTTGTTCAAGCCGACCGGCCTTAATGAACTATTCAATGGCGTTCACTAAAGCGCCTCTGCTTCGCTATCTTCTTAATGGCGTCATAGTGACTCTGTCGATTTTCCTAATCCAAGTGGTAGTGGCGCTCCCAGCGGCCTACGCCCTCGCCAAGCTTCGTTTTTTGGGCCGAGATTTCATCTTTTCGATCGTGCTATTGTGCTTGTTAGTGCCTGTTCACGCCATTGCCCTTCCACTATACGTAATACTTGCGAAGTTAGGTTTGACCAATACCTATGCCGCTCTGATAATTCCGTGGACCATATCAGTCTTCGGGATTTTTTTGATGCGACAATTCTTTTTGACCGTGCCTGACGACCTTATCGATGCTGCAAGAATGGATGGTATGAGCGAGTTTTCGATCATTTGGCGAGTGATGCTGCCGACAGCCGTTCCGGCACTTTTGGCTTTCGGAATATTCTCAGTTGTGGCGCACTGGAATGACTACTTCTGGCCCCGCGTCGTTATAACCGGTGATCCAAATCTGTTTACCCCTCCATTAGGCATGCGCGTGTTCAAGCAGGATACGGAAGGCGACCTTCACGGACCAATGATGGCGGTAGCTGTCATTGTGGTTGCTCCACTGATGATTGCTTTTCTGATGGCACAGAAACGTTTCATCGAGGGTATAACATTCACTGGAATGAAATAGAGTTTGAATTCAAGGGCAATTCCGTCCTTGTGGCCGGGGTTCGCTGCAATTGCGAGTTACAGAGAACCCCTTTTTTAAGAGAAGGAAAAAACATGAAAAAACTATTCGCTACTTCCCTCCTCGCTTTTGCTGTTAGCATGGGCGTCAACGCCGTACAAGCAAAGGTGACAGTTGAATTTGCCTACCCCTACGCAGGCCTTTTCGACGTAACTTATGAAAAGATCCTGCCAAAGTTCTATGAGCAGCACCCTGACATCGAGATTAAGATCCGTGCGCCTTATGAGAATTACGAGGACGGCACTAACTCGATCCTTCGCGAGTCGGTTGCCAACAAGCTTCCCGACGTCACCATGCAGGGATTGAACCGCCAGGCAATACTAGTTGAGAAAGGCATCGCCAAGTCACTAGAACCCTACATCGCCACAGAAGCCGACTTCTCGAAGGACGGCTATCATTCTGCAATGCTAGCGCTTTCAACTTTCAGTGAGAACGTTTACGGCCTGCCGTTTTCGATCTCACTTCCAGTGGGCTATTACAACATGGACGTTATGGCAAAGGCCGGTATAAATTCGACTGCCGATCTACCAAAATCTTGGGATGAGGTCATCGGCGCATGCGAAAAGCTGATCGCCGCCGGCGTCAAACAACCCATGTTCTGGGGATGGAACATCACTGGCAACTGGTTCTTGCAAGCACTGATGTGGAGCCAAGGGCAGGCGCTGATGGAGAATGGTGAGTTCATGATTGACACACCAGAGGGCCTAAAAGCACTTGAAACGATGAAGGCTCTTTTCGAAGGATGTAAGATGCCAAACCTCGGCACTGGAGATGCTCAAGCGTTTTTCAATTCCGGGAATTCTGGCATGTTCTTTTGGTCAACCTCATCCGTTGCAGCCGTCGAACGTGGCAAGACCGACTTCGATTTCAAGACCAACGAGTACCCGGGTCTTTTGGCGTCCGGTCCGAAAGGTCTTCCGGCGGGTGGTAACGCCGCAATGCTAGTCAGCCAGTCTAACGATCCGGCAGTTCTAGACGCATCTTGGAAGTGGCTTAAATTCATCACATCAGGTGAAGGTGCTGCCGACGTGGCCCGGACTACCGGCTACATGCCGCCGAATCAGGCTGCCAACGAAATCATCCTCAAGGATTTCTATGCCGAGAACCCAAATAAGGCGACAGCTGTGCGACAGCTGCCGCTGCTGAGCGATTGGCAGGCATATCCTGGTGACAATGGCCTGGCCATCACTCAGGTCATCTATGATGCTATCGAAGGTATTGTAACTGACGAATACAATGATATGGCAGAGCTTCAAGAGATGCTTAAGGAAGAAGTCTCTGACCTGCTTCCTCGCTAACAAGCTACGTAAACAGAGAGCCATATGGCTCTCTGTTTATCTTTTTGGAGATATCAATGAAATTCATTCACCTGACAGATACCCATGTCGTTGGAAACGGCTTAGAGATTTACGGTGCCAAACCAGTACGACGCCTCGCTCTGGCAGTTGACAGCATCAACAGAGATCATGTTGACGCTGAAATTGTCATCATTACCGGTGATTTAACCCATTGGGGGGAGGGTGATGCGTATACCTCGTTTCTATCTGAGGTCAAAAGACTGAAGATGCCATTTGCTCTGATGGTTGGAAACCATGATGATAGGGCAGCTTTGAGTGAAGCGATACCTAGCCTGCCTCGCGATGAAAACGGTTTTGTTCAGCAAGTCATCAACACAAGTGTTGGGCCATTCATTCTGACTGATACCAAAGTAACAACTGGTCACCAGGGGGCTTATTGTACAGATAGGCTGGCCTGGCTAGATCGACAGTTTGAATCTATTGAAGATCCAGCGCTCCTTTTCATGCATCACCCGCCCTTTGACGTGGGTATAGCAAGCATGGATAAGATCAAAATGCAGGATGGCGATGCGCTTCTCTCCGTTTTGGATAGACACCGAAAAAAGGTGCGACAGATATTCTTTGGGCATTTACACCGCATGGTGGCAGGCAACTGGCACGGATTTCCAATTAGCATCATGCGAGGTTTAAATCATCAGGTTCGTCTCGATTTGACATCTGACGCTACGATAATTAGGGGTGATCTTGCGCAACCTGCCTACGGAGTTGTCCTTGTCGACGATGACTCGGTCATTTCGCATATGCATGCCTATCTCGAATGCACCCCGCAATTTGACCTTCATAACCTTGTTGTGGGTGATGATCGTGAATTCGCGCTGAGTATGCGCCACGAGGATTGGGAGGATTTTGGCTAATTAACCTATTCTGCCAATTCTTACGTCATTAGTGAGGCTGAAGCACAGGCTTTTGACCTTGTAAGCCTCCCCTCGTGGATGTGGATGACCGCCCCAATGACGAGCTTTGCAGATTTGGTAATATTCAAAGGTAAAACGTAAAGATTTTTATTTGTAGTCTGTTCGAAGTGTGAGTGTAGGTAAGTAACATAGTATCCACTTATCTAACAGGGTGCTTCCGAGGCAGGGCTGCTAGGGGCTATGGGTAGAGATGGGGCTGATTAAACGGCCCCAACTAAGTTTGGATTTACATTTGCTGTTACTGGTTTTGTACCAAATTTATTGTGGTAATTGTTTGCCAGTTTTTTCGCTGCTGCTTCTCTGTCTAATTCTTTACGAACTGACTCAACAACATTTTTTGCAAAAAAGCCTCTAGACTGCCCAATGTCGTCTAGTATTCTATCAGACATTGTTGCCAAAGTTCTAATTGCTGCACTTGCAGCTTGAGCGAGTATTATTGCCCTATATATTTTTCTAAGCATAACATTTTTCCTTTCTTTGTTATGCCTATAATATAGGATGTACGGCCTAAATTTTCATCATACACTAGGTCGAAGCCGCTATGCAAAAACTCAGAACTTTTTTCACTTTAACCCTTGAAATATTTCTGCACCGCAGCATTTTTCTTATATAACGATACTGTTTGCCTCCCTGTTAGCTGTATCCATTCAAAACGCCAACGAAATTCTCCCCGGCTCGTTGGCGTTTTTTATTTAATAAAGGTGACGCTGATGCGGCGTGGGTGCTTGGCAGGCTATATGAAGTTTGAAGCCATTCATGAATGACAGAAATACTCGACCGGTTCACCGAAATCATCACCGAACTCGCTCATCTCTTCCCACGTAGTTTTGACACAAAAGAGTTCCTTTTTGACGTATTTTGAGTTCCGTTTTTAAATAAATAAGAAACTAAAGTTATATTTTAAAGGGAAATTGTAAGATATCTGGTACCCACGGCCAGACTCGAACTGGCACGGCCTATTAAGCCCAGAGATTTTAAGTCTCTTGTGTCTACCATTCCACCACGTGGGCATCCAGATACTTGGACGTTATTGTTGATTTTCAAAATACAATCAAGTCTAAAGTTATCAGCATTAGAAATTCTAAATTTAAAAAATTGCTTTTAAAATCAAGTGGATTTAAATATATTTTATTTGTCATAGAAAGGACGAGTAATGGCAATCGCCAGAGTATCTTCTTTTGATTTCACCACTCCAGAGAGCATGCGAAATGCACTTCAAAGATATAAAGAAGAGAGGGAGATTATTTTCCCACATCTTGAGCTAAGCATGTGCGTAAATACTGGTCCAGCATCATTTGTAGATATAGCTGTTTACCCTGACCAAGACGCTGCAGACAGTAATAAAGAGGCAAGACAAAAGTTCCACGACGATGTCTTTGGCTCATCGCTTAAAGATGAGTTTTATTATGAAGGCGATATTGACTATTTTTATCAATCTGAAACCTTCAAAAAATTAGCACTCTGACAAAACCTAATTTGCTAATAAACTACGAATATCCAGTCTTTCAACAAAAGACATAGACATTATTGTAGAGATCTTTTTCGTAAGAACCTTTGTTTTATATTTCCCCAAAGTTTAGCCATACCCAGCGGCTCGTATATCATAAAAACAATGATTAATACGCCAAATACAACTTGCTCTATTGATGAAATAATTGTTGCGTCAATTGCACCATGAAAAACATTATTTCCTATGCTATTGAGCAACACGGGGAAGAGAAGAATAAAGGCCGCCCCAATAAAAGCTCCACTGATGGTACCCAAACCACCAAGAATAACCATAAATAAAATCTTGAAAGATAATTTAATATCAAACGCAACTGGCTCCAAAGATTTCAAGTAGGTAAAAGCAAACAAAGCACCTGCCACCCCACAATAAAACGCACAAATAGCGAATGCTTGTAATTTTGTTTTAAGTAAGGATATCCCCATGGACTCGGCAGCAATATCCATGTCTCTTACTGCCATCCAGTTACGACCCGTACTCCCTCTTGCCATATTTACAGCGAGAACCGTTAAAACGGTAACAACCACAAGTATTACAAAGTACATTTCCAAGGGTGACGTAAACGGTTTACCCAGTATTACTATGTCCTGAGCTGTGATAATTCCTGATGTATCGTAGTTTTTAAACCAGCCAAACTTATCAATCATCCACACTATGAAAAATTGAGATGCGAGTGTTGCTACCATTAGATAGATGCCGCGTACCCTTAAACTTGGCAAACCAAACAAAATTCCGAAAGCGGCAGCTACTAAGCCAGACAGGCCTAATGCAACAAAAAACGGGATGTCTGGAACTCTAAGTATTAAATTAAAACAAGCAAAAGCACCTGCGGCCATGAAGCCCGCTGCTCCTAGAGCTAATTGCCCCGCATAACCCATAACTATCTGTTGACCAATGGCAGCCAGAGCTAAACATAGCCACGGTATGAGAATTGATGAATACCAATAATCCGTTTTGACCAGCAATGGAATTGCGACGAAAGAAAGTATCATCACTATCAAAAAGTTTGTGAGGTCGGACCTCGTGTATCCCATAAACACATTTTTGTTATTCACTTTTTGCTCCATGATTTATACTCGCCGAATTATCTTCTCACCGAATAGACCTTCAGGTCTATAAAGTAGGAAAAAGATAGCTAAAACGTATGGTGCCCAGCCTTCAATTGCTCCGCCGAAAAATGGACCGACATAGACCTCAAGTACTTTTTCAGTGGCACCAATTATCAGACCTCCAATGATCGCCCCGGGAATTGAAGAAAATCCACCGATAATAAGGACGGGTAATGCTTTCAGAGCTAGATCTACCAGTGCAAATTGAACACCAGCTCGAGCACCCCACATCATCCCAGCTACCAGAGCAACAACGCCTGCAGCCGACCAAACCAACAACATGATATTTTTTAAAGGTATTCCAATTGAGCTAGCCGCGCCAGGATCGTCTGCTACGGCTCGCAATCCCAATCCCATCCTTGTATATTTAAAGATCAAGGCCAAACCAATGATGAGGACTGCAGCGACTATGCCAGCGGTTAAGTCAAGAGCACTTACGAAAAGCCCAAAAACATCAATTATCCACTCAATCGGGAAGTCCCCAATACCAAGATCAAGTCTTCTAACTTCAACTCCCCATGCTGCTTGAGCAAGTCCTTCTAACACAAACCCCAGCCCAATTGTTGCCATAAGCAATGTATCTTCGCTTTGGTTCATCAATGGATTTAGCACCATCCGTTCCGTACAAAATCCAACAAGTACCATCAAAAGTACTGTAACTACGAAAGCTAATGAGAATGGTAAGCCTAACTCCATAAAACCTACGAATGCCAAGACTGCGAAAAATACCATTGCTCCCTGTGCAAAGTTAAATGTTGAAGACGCTTTGTATATAAGAACAAAGCCCAATGCGACTAGCGAATACATTGTACCAGCCAATAATCCAGCAACGACTACTTCTATGAAAAATAGTACCTCAGTCATGGGAAACTCCTAAATACGCATCAATAACCTCCTGATTGGCCCGCACCTCATCTGGAGGGCCGTCGGCAATTATCTTTCCATAATCCAAAACAACAACATTATCGGAAATATCCATAACCACCCCCATATCATGCTCGATCAAAACCATCGTTGTTCCGATCTCGTCATTCACTTTGAGGATAAATCTGCACATCTCCCTTTTTTCTTCTACGTTCATCCCAGCCATAGGTTCATCTAACATCAAAAAGTCAGCCTCTGTTGCTAGAGCTCTTCCAAGTTCCACTTTTTTCTGCAAACCGTAAGGCAACTTGCCAACTGGGGTATTTTTAATATCTGAAATTTCAAGAAAATCGACGATCTCCTCACATTTATCGCGATTTGCTTTCTCTTCTGACCTTGCTTTTGGAAGTTGGAATGCAACTTGCAAGAAATTGGATTTCATATGTAGGCGTCTCCCCACAAGAATATTGTCCAATACCGACATTCTTTTAAACAACGCCAAATTTTGAAATGTACGCGAGATACCCTTTTGTGCAATTAGATTGGGCGTAATTTTTCCTAGTACTTCACCTTTAAACGCAATTGATCCCTCCTGAGGCTGGTAAATACCATTAATGCAGTTCAAGAGTGAACTCTTTCCTGCGCCATTAGGTCCAATTATCGCTTTAATCTCATGCTTCAAAACGGAAAAGGAGCTGTCGGTAATCGCTTTCACACCACCAAAACGCAATGAAATGTTTTTTACCTCTAAAACCGGCTCACCGATCGGAAAGTTTCTCTCTATAGTCATTGTATCCTGTTCAATAATTGGAGTTTTCTTAAAGCGTGTTAAATCACGCTGATTTTTTGTTTGCTTCTTCCCTTAATACATCACGAAAGTTCTTCCTACCTTCCTTCGATATACCAAGATAGAGTTCCTTAACTTTTTCATCATTCAAAAGCTCATCGGCCGTACCGTGAAGCATTACATGTCCTGTTTCTATTATATATCCATAATCAGCATTGCGCAGAGCTACATTAGTATTCTGCTCTGCTAGCAAAATACTCACACCTTCTTTCTGGTTCAACTCTCTTACGATGTTAAAGATTTCTGCAACAAGCTGAGGCGCTAATCCCATAGACGGCTCATCCAATAATAGCATCTTGGGCTTTGCCATCATAGCCCTAGCAACTGCTATCATCTGCTGCTCTCCACCTGAAGTAAAACCTGCTTGGCTTTTTCTTCGGTCACGGAGACGATTGAAATATCCGTAGATCTTTTCAAGTTCGTCTTTAATTTGTGATTTTTTTAGTTTGCGCGAATAAGCTCCCGCTATGATATTTTCTTCCACTGTTAAGTGGCCGAAGCATCTTCTTCCTTCCAACACCTGCACCATTCCCAAAGCAACCATTTCATACGGGCTTTGGTTTTTAACTTCAGTACCATCATAAATAATACTACCTTTTGTTACCTTTCCTCGCTCTGCTGCCAGCATCGTAGAAATTGATTTTAAGGTTGTACTTTTACCAGCACCATTCCCGCCCAAAAGTGCAACAATTTTACCTTTAGGTACATTTAGGGACACATCATGAAGAGCAGATATTACGCTATCATACATGACCTCAATACTGTTTATCTCTAAAATATTTTCGGAATTCCCAGTCATCTATTTTCTCTCAGTATTAGGCAGCGTTTTGTCTCAATGATTGACTGGTCAATAAAGAACTTTGCCCACCTATCGCGTTGTATGAATACAAATAGACCAGCGAAAGGTACGCTGGCCTAAATTTTTTTAAAATAGTGCTAAGGGCATACTTTAGGCGTTATATTGTTTTCAGCCGCAAATTTAGCTGCAGAGTCTTCAACAAGCTGCCTTATGTACGCAGGATCGAGTGGAGCTTCCCAACCAGTAACCTGATTAAACTTCTCACCATCCCACTGCATCACAGCAAACTTACCTGCGCCTTCATGGTTTGCACAAGAAATACTAAATGGAGCCACCATGCCACCGATACCAATCTCGGCAAGGCGAGCTTCTGTCATGTTTAGAGCCTCATACCCATCTCTGAATTCAGCGCCTGTGACAGCTTTCCCTACTTTGTTATGCATTTCTTGAGCATTTTTCAAAGCTTCGATCCACATCACAGCAGCGCCTAGACCACGGTTCCAATAAACTGAACCAACACGGCTCTCGTCGTTAAGATTACCTTTTCCAACATCATATACTTGCTCTTTGATGGCAGCAACCAATGGATATTCTGCACCAGGCAATGCGTTTGCTACAGCGTATGTTCCAACCGCTGCATCACCCGCAGGATACATATCTTCTTCAGCTGCGCCAAATGTGACGTACATCATTCTTTCTCTTGGGAAACGAACTCGTGCAGCATTTGTCATAGCAGTTGAGTTCATACCAGAACCAGCACCCCAGAAAGTAACCCAGTCCGGTTGCTCTTTTCTGATTTGAAGCCACTGTGATTGCTGTTCCAGCCCAGGCGGTGGGATAGAGATTTCAACCAGTTCAACACCCCAATCGTTGGCAATGGACCTCATCGCCGGTAGTGGTTCACGGCCGTAGGCTGAGTCGATGTGAAGGTGCACTATTTTCTTGCCCTTCATCTTGTCAATACCGCCTTCTTGCTCTGCCATAAACTTCATTTTTACAGCAATTTGAGACCAATAATGGCTAGCGGCGTTAAAAACCCATGGCCACACTCGACCATCAGCACCATCTGTCCGTCCATATCCGTATTGTGCAAGAACAACATTATCTTCTGCCATCCTGTTTATAACGGCGTAGGCACCTGGAGTTCCTAAAGTATCGAATACAACAATTCGTTGACCATCTTTTTCAAGAAGCCTTTGGTAACATTCCACCGTTTTCACGGCATTGTATTCGGTTTCACATTCCTGCCAGGTCAGCATAACGCCATTGACCCCACCATTCATGTTTACGTAATTCATATAGTCAATCTGGGCACCGTAGTACCCTGTACCCATAGCAGAGTAAGGACCAACCCTACTACTTGCTATTGGAAAATATTGTTTCTCTTCCCCAAACGCTATTTGAGGAGTAGCAAACATTGATAGAGCTCCAGCAGCGACAGCCACAGAACCTACCAAGCAGTTCTTTAAGTTTTTTAAAAACACACCTTGTCCTCCCTTAGATGCTTCAGACCCCTGACCGCCTTACTCTCGGCGCTCGATCCTTCGTAGACTATAAGAAGTAAAGTTAGCACTAAAAAAGTCAACAAATACAATGGTATACCAAATTTTAGTAGAAAAAACAGATGGGTATATTTGTATTCTAATGCATGCTTTCGTTTAGATATTATATGAAATGTGCCGCGAGCTGGGGTTTTCACGGGCAAGCCGGAAAACTACCTGGCTAGTTGCGAAGTTAAATAGACCAAACCTTATATCCACTGATTGTCAATCTCTCTAAATCTCTTAAACATAATTGATGGAGTTCATTAACAATTAGACAGTCATATTGTCATTTGATATTTCTGAGGCAAGGATTATCCTAATAGAGTCACCGTTATTTCATAAAGAAGTTAGGCATTACAGAATGCTACCAATAAGGGACCATAATCCATCTGGGCGGACGCCTTATATCACTTATTGCATAATTTTTCTAAATTGCATCATATTTTTCAGCTATTGGGGAAGTATAAACGATCCAGTCGTTATAAATGAATTTTTTTCAACTTGGGCATTGATACCATACCACCTCAGTCAAGGCGAAGGTTTCTATACTTTATTAAGCTCAACTTTTCTTCACGGCGGCATACTACACTTAGCAGGGAACA
This sequence comes from Candidatus Salinivivens marinus, assembly GCF_965655845.1. Taxonomy (NCBI): domain Bacteria; kingdom Pseudomonadati; phylum Pseudomonadota; class Alphaproteobacteria; order Rhodobacterales; family Paracoccaceae; genus Candidatus Salinivivens; species Candidatus Salinivivens marinus. The sequence continues at coordinate 39,406 of NZ_CBFHHX010000004.1, read as the reverse complement.
TGTTATTCCTCTATATTTTCGGAGATAACCTTGAAGATCAAATGGGACACTTTGGCTTTTTAGTTTTTTATTTAATAAGTGGTATTGGAGCCAGTATAATCTATTATATGACAGCTCCTTTGTCACCTATACCTCTGGTTGGTGCATCGGGGGCTATAGCAGGTGTAATGGGCGGCTATCTATTATTATATCCCAAGGCGCGGGTGGATGTAATTTTCTTTATTTTAATATTTTTCAAAATTATTTCTTTGCGGGCATGGCTGGTGCTTGGCGCATGGTTTCTCCTACAGCTGGCAAATGGAACCGTTCTTCCGTCCGGCAAAAGCGGTGTGGCGTACTGGGCGCATATTGGGGGATTTGTCGTTGGAAGTATCCTTTGCCTTCCTACTTTTTTTAGATTGGGTGGCCTTAAATTTTGGAAAGATAGTAGCGGCCATCCACCACATCCTGAGGCAGAATACACATTGGTTAAGTCAGCAATCCCAAAGGTAAAGTCACGTCTCGGGAACAAATCGCCCTGGGGTTGAATTAATTCCTTATTATTTTTGCAAATTCCTCGAATTGAGCATCATTTGCACAGATTACGTTGCCTAAATCATGAGGTTCATCACCACCCTCATCAAGCGCTTCAACAATAGCACCCGCTTCTCGGGCAATTACCACTCCCGCTGCAATATCCCATGACTTTAATCCACGCTCCCAGTAGCCATCATATCTACCAGCGGCAACATATGCTAAATCAAGAGCGGCACTACCAAGACGGCGGACGCCTGCACTAATTGGCATAAGACGTTTAAGCTGCTGAGATGTGGAAGGAAGATCTGCTACAGAAGCGGCAAATGGGATACCTGTTGCATATAAGCTGTCGGATACTCTGCTCCTTGCTGATACACGAATTCTTTCATCATTCATTCGTGGGCCGTTCATCCAGGCACCGGTACCTTTTTCAGCATAAAAAAGTTCATCTTTTGCGGCGTCAAAGATGACACCAGAAATTACTTTACCTTTGTGTTCCAGAGCAATTGATACTGCCCAGTGAGGGAGACCATGTAGAAAATTAGTCGTTCCATCTAGCGGATCAACAATCCAACGACGAGTTGGGTCCTCGCCATCTGAACCTCCACTTTCTTCACCTAACCAACCATAGGTGGGTCTGGCTTCAGTTAAAATTTCTCTTATAATTTCTTCTGCTGCTGTATCAGCTCGCGAAACAAAATCGCCTGCGCCTTTACGAGAGACTTGCAAGTTTTCTACTTCTCTAAAATCTTTAACAAGAGAACGCCCAGCTCGTCGGGCAGCTTTTATCATCGTATTTAGATTTGCACTACCCGGCATGTATACTCTTCCCGCTAAGCGTGTCTACGCTATACTTGCGTTTTTACGAATTGCCAAGTACCGATAATACTACTGATCCTACCAGGGCGATAGTAGGCTTAGGTAACAATTGAGTGGATCCAAACACCGCCCACAGCAGAAAGAGCCGTAAGTAGAGCACCCCAGGACAGATCGATCGCTACCATTCTTCTGCGCCATCCCTTCAACGTCGCAAAATTAGTGAATTCGTATGTACCATAAGCCATGGCTCCCAATACCAAACCAGCTATAAATGCTTGGAACATGCTTCCACCATTTGCAGCCGGAAGAGCTACAAAGAACACTATACCAGCTACATAAAGCAAGTAGAACACCCCAGCTGCTCCCATTTTAGGCGCGTCGAGCATCATGTGGCCAATGTGCTTCGAAAACAAGGGGTGTAGCACACGCTTAAGCATTACCACATCTAAGGCAAGAAAAACTAAAGCTGTTGCTAAGTATAATATTAATAAAGACATGACTACTCCTGGCTAAGGTTTTCTACGATCCATGTTCCCAATTGGATCAAAGTCAATTTAATCTTAGAGTGAAATTAGGGTCCATTGATAAAAAAGAAAGACCAAGTGACCAAAATAGGCGCAAAATACGTCATTTTTTTTGCTATATCGCAAAATCACTCAAAAATTTGATTTAAAAAAGCTTCCACAGCTTGCTCGATTAAGTTGAAAGAAGCCACATAGTCTCCCGTATAATAAGGATCAGGCACATTAATACGGTTTAGTGATCCATCGATAAAACTTGTTATCTTCCTTATTTTGTTTTCTGGATCAGATGGATAAATATTCGTCAACTCATCGATATTTTGATCATCCATTGCCAAAATCCAATCAAAGTCTCTGTAATCCTCTTTCTTTATAATCCTGGCCCTTAAATCAGAGATATCGTAACCATGCTTCTCACATGTATTTCTCATTGGCTCGTATGGTGGGTGTCCTTCGTGCCAGTTTGTTAAGCCCGCGCTGTCATGACGAATTTTAAAACCCTTAGTTTTGATTTTTGAACGAAATATTCCCTCGGCAGTTGGAGACCTACAGATGTTACCAAGGCAAACGAAAAGTACTGATTTAACCAATAGTTTCTCTAATTTTAATCTAAATGAGTATGCGTATGTTTGTGTTTTGTCGAATTTTTGTGCGTATGAGAATGTGTATGAGTGAGAGATCTAGAACCAGAAGCTGCCATTTCTTTCAGATGAACTGGGATCTCTATCTCAAATGAACCCTCGTTCTCAAAAATCAGCACTAATTGTATTGTGTCCCCATCATTAATAGGCTGGGAAAGTCCCATGAACATTATGTGATCACCACCTCTTTCAAGAATCAGGTTTCCATTACCTGCAAGTGCTAATCCACCGTCTACTCGCCTCATTTTCATTACGCCATCTTCACTCTTAACATGAGTGTGTAACTCAACCCTCTTCGCAAAGTCTGATCGAACACTAAGCAAACGGTCCTGTGTTGAAGACATATTTTTTATTTGCATGAAGGCCGCTGCTGATTTTGCCAATTTGGAGGATGCGCGCGCATATGCATCATCAACCGTTATTGCTTCCGCTCCCGCGACCAAGGGCGCTAGCGTTGCTGCTAACAAAAATATGATATGCCAATAGAAAGAAATCACAATTTACTTCCTTCTATGTTTTAGAAGTTAAGCTAAGCTTCTGCCGTCTGGCTTTTCATAACTTCCTTTTTAATTTTCAATGCATTATCTGACAGTTCTGTATCTTTCGCTTTAAGAAGAAAAGCGTCCAATCCACCACGGTGATCTACACTTCGCAGCGCTGCTGCCGTAATTCGCATCTTGAAGCCACGACCCAAGCTTTCTGACTGCAAAGTCACATCGTTAAGATTTGGTAAAAATCTTCGCTTCGTTTTGTTGTTAGCATGACTGACATTATTACCTGTCATGGGGCCTTTTCCAGTCAATTCACAGCGACGTGACATATCGAATTCCTTGTTTTTTTATAATTTATCAACCAAGTAAGTAGCTCAATTTTGGAAAATACAGATTCTATTACCTACAAATTTGAAGTGGTTCTAAGTTTAAAGTTAGAGATCGTCAAGCACTGGAACTTAATATTATAACAAAATAAATTTTGTTATTTTCTCAAAATAGACAACCCCGTTCCGAATTTTAATAATTAGCTGGGTTTCGCTGTATATTTTTTCAGAATCTTCTGAGCCGCCGCTGAAGAATAGATTTCGCCATTATCAACCATATTCATCAATGCTGACATTTCTTCTTTGACTTCTTCATCATCAAGCATTGATAAGAGACCCTGGCGAATTTCTTCCTTAAACCAAAAACGTGATTGGGCAGTTCGATTATTGTTAAACCATCCCTCGGCCTTCCTCCAGTCTAGCAGCTCTTCAATTTTATCCCATACATCGGCCAGTCCATCTTCCTCCAAAGCCGATATAGTCATCGCAAGAGGAAACCCCTTTGGATCATGCACTCTTTTGCGCAAAAGCATTAAAGAACTGGAATAATCAGAACAAGTTCGCGAAGCAGCGGCTTTAAGGTCACCATCCGCTTTATTTACAAGAATTAAATCTGCTATTTCCATGATGCCTCGTTTAACACCTTGCAGCTCGTCACCACCAGCCGGCGCAATAAGGAGTAAGAAAATATCAGATATCTCTGAAACTATTGTTTCAGATTGCCCGACCCCAACAGTTTCAATGAAGATGATATCAAAACCTGCTGCTTCACAAATTGCAACAGCCTCCCGAGAACGTCTAGCTACACCTCCCAAATGGGTCTGACTTGGAGATGGTCTGATATAAGCGTTTGGTTCCCGCGCCAACCTTTCCATTCTGGTTTTATCACCTAGGATAGAACCTCCTGACCTAATTGAACTGGGATCAACTGCCAATACGGCTACCCTTAAACCCATTCCTGTAAGATAGGTCCCGAAGCTTTCAATAAAAGTCGATTTACCTACCCCAGGAGTTCCAGATAGTCCTACACGAATGGCTTTTCTATCAGATGACCTAAGATGATCCATCAATTCCATAGCTTGGATCCGATGATCATCTCTCAAGCTTTCAATTAATGTAATAGCCTGAGATAATGCTCGACGATCCGCATTCATCACACTTTTAGCTAATTCGGCAATATTTTCCATATCGTCCATCACACAAAAGATTTATAGTGCCACCTGTTGACCTTTACAGCAAATTTTTGCCTAGATGAAGCTACAACTAGAACAAGTTATAAAATATCTTTGATGGAACAAGAGTATTGAGAATTATCTTAACAATTTGCTTTCTCGTGGTGTTCCTCTCACCAGGATACTCATATAACAAGGCACAGCAGAATATTTTTGATGTATATATACTCGGCCTAAAACTGGGCAGACTTAATTACGCTGTTGAATTAAAAGATAATTTATATAGTGCGGCAGGTAATTTGCGTTCAACAGGCATTTTTTCTGTAGTTTCTAAATATAAATTTGAAGCATCATCACAAGGCAAGGTCGAGAATGGGTTGTTCAAACCAAAATACTATTCCGAGAAATCAGACACTGGCAGACGAAAAGAAGAAAAGACATTGCTATATTCCCGATCTAGTATTGAGCTGAAGACAAAAAAAACTCCAAAACCCTACTGGCAAGACCCTAATGAACAATTGGATACGCTCGACCCGATGAGCGCGATAATTTTTATTCTTAGAGATCAAAAAAAGGCAAATATATGTGCACAAGATTTCGCGATGTTTGATGGTATAAGGCGCGTTAAAATAAAATTCACACACGGTGAAGAGACATCTGATGGTCACTTAAATTGCCATGGTATTTATACGCGAATGGGAGGTTATTCAGCCAAAGAATTAAAAGATGGGAGAAATTTTCCCTTTAATGTGAAATACGAGTATCAAAACGAATTTTACAAGGTCATCTCTTTTCAAATTGAAACGAACCGTGGGAGCGCCAAATTTGTTCGCAGATAAACCGTGAAATATCCACTCCCAATACATGATGTTACAAAACAATTGCAGGAAGCTATTTCGGTAGAGAACCGCGCTGTTATTGTGGCTCCTCCTGGAGCAGGGAAAACAACCATTGTTCCTTTGAGTTTGCTTGAGAGCCCAAATGTAAATGGGCAAATAATAATTTTAGAACCTAGAAGACTTGCGGCACGTGCGGCTGCAAGTCAAATGGCGTCGTTACTTAATGAAAAGGTCGGTGAAACTGTTGGCTTTCAGATTAAAGGACTCAACAAAGTAAGTAAGCAAACCCGCATCGTGGTTGTAACTGAAGGCATTTTAATAAGAATGATTCAATCCGATCAAAGTTTATCCAAAGTTGGTTGTATTATTTTTGATGAATTCCACGAAAGATCTATTAATGCTGACTTGGGCCTCGCGCTGAGCCTACAAGTCGCGGAAGTTCTGAGGAATGACTTAAAAATATTAGTTATGTCTGCGACGTTAGATGTCGCACCCGTTTCTAAAATATTAGACACAAATGCTCCAATTATATCTGATGGGCGAGCTTATAAGGTAAAATGTAATTACTTGTCTCGCCCGAAATCAAAAGATGACAATTTGTGGGAAAATTTCTCCGAACTTGTTTACAATGCCTTTAAAATGACAGACGGAGGTATCCTTGCATTTCTGCCTGGGGAAGCTGAAATAAAAACAATAGAAAAGCTACTAAAGACAACGTTGCCTCAAACGGCGTTAATAATGCCACTGTACGGATCGCTACCTTTTGAACAACAGACCAAAATTTTAGAGCCATTAGAAAACAAAATTTTACGTAAAGTAGTTCTATCAACCTCTATTGCGGAAACTTCACTGACAATTCCAGGAATTAGGGTAGTGGTTGATAGTGGTTATACTAGACGCTCACTATATGATCCCTCCAGTGGAATGTCGCGGCTAATTACACAAAAAATTTCTAAGGCAGAAGCAAAGCAGCGAATGGGAAGAGCAGGACGTATCACCGAAGGTTGGTGTTATCGTTACTGGTCGGCGAATGAGGAAGGTGCAATGCCAGAATTTCCTCCCAGCGAAATTGAAATTTCTGATCTCAGTAATTTTGCTTTAGAACTTTCCCTATGGGGTTCAGAACTAAAAAGTATGAAGTTTTTGACAGAGCCAGAGCCAGCTCGGCTAGAAAAAGCATATGAACTTTTATATCAGCTTGGCGCAACTACAATTGAAAATAAAATAACACCTCATGGTCAAGAAATCTCAAAATTTCCATGCCATGTACGCTTAGCACATATGCTTAATAAGGCAGGGAAAAAATCTGCCATAATCGCAGCCTTACTGCAAAATAAAGATATTTTGTTTAATGAAGGTAGTAGTGATTTCCAATTGCGCATAGATCACTTTCAAGATGAACTTAAACGTCGAAAAATAAAGATTGGTTTATTTTCCAGAATAGAAGCAGATCGAAAGATTCTTGAAAAGCTAGTGAAACATGAAACTTCTTTATCCACAGCTCAAAGCCTGGCCCTGGCATTCCCTGACCGCATAGGAAAGAAAAGAGATGGTTCCACTTCCAAGTATCTCTTGTCTAGTGGAAAGGGGGCTAATCTTCAGCAAGGTGATCCACTAAGCAAGCAAAATTACATTGTAGCTGTGGATATAGACGGTGATCGCAAAGACACGAAAATAAGATTAGGCGTAGGAATTTCAGAAAACGAAATACGTGAACTCTTTGAAGATAAGATTATGTGGCAAAATACTTGTTACTGGTCGACACGAGAAAAGCGTTTAAAAACATTAAAAACTGAAATGCTTGGGAAAATACCCCTCAAATCTGAGAACTGGGTCAATCCACCATTTGAGGAAATAGCCTCAACAATTATTAATGCAATTGTAGATATAGGCTTTCATTTCAGCGCAGCGGAAGATCAATTCATTGCCAGAGTCAAACTTGGCGGTGAAGGTTTTCCCAACATGGAGAAACATCATTTAAAGGAAACTGCAAAAGAGTGGCTAAAGCCATTCATAAAAAACATAAAGACTGCCGACGATTGGAAAAAATTTGACTGCCTACCAGCCCTACAAAGTTTACTTAGTTGGCAGCAGCTAACTAAACTAGATGAAGTTGTCCCAAAATACTTTGTCAGCCCATTAGGTCGAAAATTACCCATTGATTATACTGGAGAGCATCCCTCCATAGAATTACGCCTTCAAGAACTTTTCGGACAAAAATCACATCCACTTGTCAAAAACAAACCACTACTTGTAACACTTTTGTCACCAGCTGGACGGCCACTTCAAAAAACAATGGATTTACCAAATTTTTGGAAAACAAGCTATTTAGAAATACGGAAGGAAATGCGGGGACGCTACCCAAAACATTCATGGCCAGAAAGACCTGAATACGAAAAACCAACTACTAAGGTTAAGCCTAAGCAATAAAAGTTTAGATAAACGGCTCGATGGGATATCTTACAGAGCTTAAGTACAAGCCATACGGGGGACTCACCGGACCACACGCAGTTCTATTCTTTGCAGATAATGCTTGCAGAACATCCTCTGGCGACCAAGCTCCAGCTCCAACCCTTTCCAGCGTTCCAACAAAGCTCCTGACTTGATTATGTAAAAAGCTCCGAGCTCTTATTGTAAACCGAATTTCCGTTCCATTATTTATCGGTATTTCCGTTACTAATAATTCATCTAGAGTTTTAACTGGGCTAGTTGCTTGGCATATTGACGACCTAAAAGTTGTGAAGTCATGGTTACCCAACAAGTAATTTGCACCCCGTTGCATCGCCTTAACATCCAAATGATGTTTGACATGCCAGACCAGTCCATTTTCATGGGTTAGAGGAGCACGGCGGCAGACTATACGAAACTCATATTTCCGCTCCACCGCAGAAAATCGAGCATGCCAATCCTCATCAACTTTTGCGCAAGAAACAATTGATATTGGACTTGGTTTTAAATGAAAATTTAAAGCTTCCGATAGACGAAAAGGGGTCCAGTCTGAGACTAGATCACAATGTGCAACTTGCCCAACAGCATGCACCCCCGCGTCAGTTCTCCCAGCTGCTACAATTGTATGGTCCCCAGGTTCTAAAATAGATAAAGCCTGTTCAATATTCCCTTGTACCGAAGGAAGCTCGGTTTGCCTTTGCCAACCAACAAAAGGGCCACCGTGATATTCTACTTTCAAAGCATATCTTGGCATTAAATAATGATCACTTGCTTTATAAATCAAACAATAACTGAAATCGATTAATTGAAATATTAATCAAGCACAAGCTACAACAAGTTTAAGTTCTTCACCCTTTTTTGTACAAATCCAGGCTTAAATAGAAAAAACATGAAGTTTAATTCTCTATTTTGATGGGTAGAACTTTACCTTGGATACCCTGCCAAGAAAATTCTTCCAACTCTATGCCTAAAATACGATTAGGATTTGTTGGTGGCGGAAAAATAATTCCATTGATCATTCGGAAACCAAATCTTCTGTAATAGACTTCATCGCCTACCATTAGAACTCGTTTCCAATTGAGTTCTCTCGCCCTTTTTAGGCTACTTTTAATTAAAGCCGCACCGATGCCCTCACCCTGATAGGTAGGATGAACAGCAATTGGCCCAAGAAATAAAACCTTATTTTTTTCAATTTCTGATGGCCAATATCTTATTGCACCTGCTAAAAAACCTTCCTCGTTTTTAGCAACTAGGCATAGTTCATCAATCGGTGATTGACCCTCTCTAAGTCGATAGGAAGATAAAGCAAAGCGCCCAGGAGTGAAACAAAGGTCAAAAAGGGCTTCAACATCCCAGTAATCTTCCGTTTTTTCTTTATGAAGCTCAAACACCTGCAAACCATATAGGAATTATAAAATCTTTTTATATTTGCTCTTTATACTAATACAGCCAGTAACACATTCGAAAAGTCACAGTCATATTTTACAAAACCTTACCAAAATTCTGTGAGATCCCCGGATTCCCATGCTATTCCAGTAGTGGAAAACTTCTGCTGTTTCTGGACTGGCTCCTGCATATAATTGTTGTTAAAGTGTAAAAGTCATCGCAATCGAGATATAAGTGATTAATTCAAATAAATTTTAGAGAGTTAAATGAATACTTCCATATTGCCAACATACAACCGTGCGCCATTGGCTTTTGAGCGAGGTGAAGGTAGTTGGCTGTTCACAAAGAATGGTGATGGTTATCTCGATATGGGAGCTGGAATTGCTGTAAATGCCCTTGGTCACTCAAATTCTGAACTTGTAAACGCATTAACATCTCAGGCTAGCAAACTCTGGCATGTTTCAAATCTATATGAAATTCCCGAGCAACAAAGACTAGCAGAGTTAATGGTGGATACAACCTTTGCAGATAACGTTTTCTTTACAAATTCGGGGACGGAGAGTTGTGAACTAGCCGTTAAAATGGTTCGAAAGTTCTGGTACGAAAAAGGACAAGGAGAGCGAGTGGAAATAATAACCTTTGACGGGTCTTTCCACGGCCGGTCGTCAGCAGGCATCGCTGCAGCCGGAAGTGAAAAACTAACGAAAGGGTTTGGTCCAATGCTCCCGGGCTTCGTTCATCTTCCTTGGTCCAATCATAATGCCATAGAAGCAGCAATTAATGAAAAAACTGCAGCGATTCTTATAGAACCCATACAGGGCGAAGGTGGGATTCGTCTTTTACCAGACCAGTGCTTAAAAGGTTTACGCGATTTGTGTGACAAACATGATATATTGTTGGTTGTCGATGAAGTCCAATGCGGTATTGGCCGAACCGGCAGGCTATTTGCGCACGAATGGTCAGGAATAGAACCAGATATAGCTATGGTTGCCAAGGGCATCGGTGGCGGGTTCCCTCTTGGTGCTGTTCTAGCTAAAACATCTGCTGCAAGCGGAATGACTGCGGGGACACATGGCTCTACATACGGTGGGAACCCATTAGCCTGCTCGGTAGGTATTAAAGTACTCGAGATAGTAAATACGCCAGAGTTCCTTAACTCTGTGAAAGAAAAATCAGGACTTATAACTCAAGGACTTCTTGGATTAATTGATAAATATCCTGATATCTTTGAAGAAATTAGAGGTACTGGTTTAATGTTAGGGATTAAATGCAAATGCCCAAATTTAGATTTTGTACAAGAAGGTTATGAAAAAGCCATTTTAACAGTGCCAGCGAGTGATAATGTCGTTAGATTACTACCTGCCCTTAATATAACCATCGAAGAAATTAATGAGGCGTTAAGTAGGTTGGAGCAGACCGCAAACTCATTAAGAATAGCTAAATAAAGAAATAAAATGGCAAATTTTTTAGATATAAAAAATATAGAAAGCAGTGACCTAAAAAAGATCATCCAAACTGCTTTGGAATTAAAAAAATCTAGATCGGGCCTGACAAAGGGTGCATTCGATAGCGATCGAGCACTTGACGGCCATATCGTAGCTTTGATTTTTGAAAAACCTTCAACTCGCACTCGAGTAAGCTTTGATGTGGGCGTGCGCCAAATGGGAGGTCAGACAATAGTTTTATCAGGTAATGATATGCAACTTGGCCATGGAGAAACTATTGCAGATACTGCGAGAGTTCTCAGTAGGTACGTCGACTTAATTATGCTTCGAACATATGAAGAGGCAACATTACATGAAATGGCACAGTTTGCCCAGGTACCGGTAATAAATGGCCTAACAAATTTTTCACACCCTTGCCAAATTATGGCAGATATCATGACTTACGAGGAACATAGAGGCTCAATCAAAGGTAAAAAAATAGTTTGGTCAGGTGATGGAAATAATGTTTTTAATAGTTTTGCCCAAGCCGCAGAAAAATTTGATTTTAATTTGACATTTACCGGTCCAGAAACTCTTAAACCAGATAGCAAAGTAATTGAGCGAGCTCAGCAAAATGGAACAAAAATCTCAATTGAACACAACCCTATCTTAGCTATAAAAGATGCAGATCTAGTTGTAACTGACACTTGGATTAGTATGCATGATCTTCAATCTGCAAGAGAACGGCGCCATAATCAACTAAGGCCATATCAAGTAAATAGAGAACTACTATCGCATGCTAAATCCAACGCACTATTCATGCATTGCTTACCTGCGCATAGAGACGAGGAAGCGACATCTGAAGTCATGGATGGGAAACATTCTGTTATTTTTGATGAAGCAGAAAATAGGCTACATATTCAAAAAGCAATTATGCGTTGGTGCTTAGAAAAATAAAGAGCGCGTTCTAGCCAGCTGGAGTTAATGTCCACCGTCAAGAATTCCAGTTCTAACTGAATAATTTACTGCTAATGCATAATCAGGATCATCATCGCTATCAACCATAAGATGGCCTGCTTTTATTAACAGCGTATGACAATCTCTACTAAGATGCTTTAATCGCAGGAGCTTCCCCGCACTTTCATATTTCGCAGCAACAACTTCTATTGCTTGCAGCGCAGACTGGTCAACTACCCTACTTGCGTCAAAGTCCAAAATTACGATCTTCGGATCATTTTCCACGTCGAAGAGCTCAACGAAGCCGTCTGTGGATCCAAAGAATAAAGGCCCCTGGATTTTATATGTTTTACTATCACCATCTAAATCAACATGTGCATGAATTCTTCTTGCATTATTCCAAGCATAGGCCAGCGCAGAAACAATAACTCCAACCACGACTGCCACGGCAAGGTCATACCAAACTGTCACTACAGTCACTAAAATGGTCACAAAGGCGTCAGTTTTTGGAACCACGCGTAAAATTTTGAGCGAATTCCAAGCGAAAGTTCCAATTACAACCATAAACATCACACCAACCAACGCTGCTAAAGGAATTTGCTCGATGATTGAGCTTCCAACGAGAATAAAAAGCAAAAGAAAAACGGCGGCGGATATGCCTGCTATACGAGTACGTCCACCAGATTTTACATTTATCATCGATTGCCCGATCATTGCGCAGCCACCCATCCCACCAAAAAATCCTGTCACTACGTTTGCTGTACCCTGAGCAAGGCATTCTTGGCTCGCTCCGCCACGCTTATTGGTCATTTCACCCACAAGGTTCAGTGTAAGCAAACTCTCAATAAGACCAATTGCTGCTAGGACGACTGCATAAGGAAAAATTATTTCAAAAGTCTCCCAGCTAAGTTCAACCATTGGCACATGAAAAATGGGGAAACCTCCCTTGATTGACGCCATATCACCAACTCTTGGCACATCTAAACCGAAGAATATGACGATAAGAGCTACAATGCCTATCCCGGCAAGCGGTGCAGGTATGACTTTTGAGACCTTTGGTAAAAAATAAATAATAGCCATTGTTACGCCAACGAGCGCAAGCATGGTCGCCAAGGGCGTGCCCGTCAACCACTCACCACCAGACGTTCCATGACCTGACACTTCAACTGTTCCCGGAACTTTGAATTGACTTAGTTGAGCTAAAAAAATTACAATTGCTAAACCGTTTACAAAACCCAACATGACTGGATGCGGGACAAGTCGTATAAATCTACCCCACTGCATTATTCCAGCCACAAGTTGCAAAATCCCCATCAAAACAACAGTTGCAAAGAGATACTCAACTCCGTGCTCTGCTACTAGTGCAACCATCACAACGGCTAAAGCGCCTGTAGCGCCTGAAATCATGCCTGGTCGCCCTCCGAATACCGCTGTTATTAACCCGACGATAAATGCTGCATACAAACCAACGAGGGGATGAACCCCAGCAACAAAGGCAAAAGCTACGGCCTCAGGTACAAGGGCAAGGGCTACCGTAAGACCAGAAAGCAACTCAATTTTCAGTCTCATTACACTGAGCCCACCGGAACTCTTTGAACCCAATTCAGGCTTAAATAAATTTGCGAATGCTCCAAAAAGGGCTTGTCTCATAAATCGTTCCAGTCTCGGAAAATCATAATCGGCGACATAAACTATAGATCGCCAAAAAGAAACCCCAGTGTATTGTATTAATTTCGTTTAGAAACTTGATTATTTGGAATTTTATATTCATTCCTATCATAAATGGGCACTTGAGCTAACTAAGATTCAATTTGTGAAACAAACTTTTAATTAAAATAACTTTCAGTTTAAATTTAAGCTCACAAAATCACTAGGAAAGAGTTTATGGATAAAATAGGAATTAAAAAATACATCCGAACAATTACAGATTTTCCACATGAAGGAATAATGTTTAGAGATGTTACCACTTTATTCTCCAATCCTAATGGGTTTGACCTCACAATTAAAGGCATTCTGTCCTCAGTTGAAAATACCAATATAGATAAGGTTGTGGGTATCGAGGCACGAGGATTTATTTTGGGTGGTGCCTTAGCAAACATGCTACATTGTGGCTTCGTTCCAATCCGAAAATCGGGGAAACTACCAGGCTCGGTAATTAGCCAGGACTATAAACTCGAATATGGTCACGATACCTTAGAGATACACTTAGACAGCATTGAACCTGGTGAGACAGTTCTACTGATAGATGATCTTTTAGCAACTGGCGGCACTGCAGAGGCTGGAGTTAAATTAGTAGAAAAGCTGGGTGGTAATATTGTGTCATGTAATTTTATTGTGAATTTACCGGATCTGGGAGGCAGCAAGAAACTTGCAGATTTAGGTTTATCAACACACTTTTTGTGTTCGTTCAGTGGTATATAATTAAGATGGCAAAACTCTATTTCCACTATTCGACAATGAATGCAGGCAAATCAACTTTGCTGCTTCAAGCGTCGCATAACTACCAAGAAAGAGGCATGAAAACATACCTCATTACAGCCCAACTTGATAACAGAGCTGGTGAAGGGCAAATTGGCTCAAGAATAGGAATTGATGCATCAGCTGATACATTCACAGTCGATGATGATTTGTTCTATAAAATTAAGTTAAAATTAAGCACAGAAAAAATTGCTTGCATCCTAATAGATGAAGCTCAATTTCTAACTTCAAAACAAGTCTGGCAACTTGCAAGAGCCGTGGATGATCTCGCCGTTCCCGTTATGTGTTATGGTTTGCGAGTTGACTTCTCAGGCAATCTTTTTCCAGGTTCTGCATCTTTATTAGCACTTGCAGACGAAATGCGAGAGATTAGAACAATTTGTCATTGTGGAAAGAAAGCGACCATGGTTGTGCGACAAGATGAAGATGGCAATATAGTTAAAGGGGGCGATCAAATACAAATCGGAGGCAATGCAACTTACGTATCATTATGCCGGCGGCATTGGCGCGAAGCTTTCGAAAATTAAACAAGGTTGGGCGGCTCGTTACCTTCTAAAAAATATTTAATATTTTCAACCGCCATTAATCCCATACCAGTTCTTACCTCCAGGGAAGCTGTGCCAAGATGAGGTAGCAAAACTACATTCTCCATTGAGATTAGATCCTTCGGCACCGTAGGTTCATGTTCATAAACGTCTAATCCAGCTCCAGCAATTTGATTAAGTTGTAGCGCCTCGATAAGATCTATCTCTTTTACAACATCGCCTCTAGCAATATTCACAAAATAAGAATGCGGCTGCATCGCGGAAAATATATCCTTATTAATTAAGTGGTGAGTTGCTGAACCACCTGGCACAGAAATAACAAGAATATCACTATTTGACGCTAATTCGGTCAAAGAACCATATCGGTCTACCGGGTAATCTAAATTTTTGGGAGACCTAGAAAAGTATCCCACCTGCATTCCAAAACCGAAATGACAGCGTCGCGCAATAGCTTGGCCTATATTACCCATCCCAACAATACCGACTTTTTTATTCGAAATATGAAACCCAAGCATCTGGGTTGGATGCCACCCTTCCCACTTGTTTGATCTTACAATGCGCTCTCCTTCTGAGGTTCTTCTGCAACACATTAACATTAGCGCTATAGCTATATCGGCAGTTGCGTCTGTAACAGCACCAGGGGTATTAGAAACTGTAATTCCATGTTCATTAGCTGCTTTTACATCGATGTGATTAAAGCCAACTCCAAAATTTGCCAGTAATTTTGCATTTATTTTTTTGCAAGATTTAAATATTCTCTCTGAGTAAATATCACCTAAGGTGGGCAAAACCACGTCGTAGTTGACGAGGCTATCAACCATCTCGTCTTCCGTCATTGCAGACGTATCTTCTCGTACGGTAATGTCGCCCAAAAGAGCTGCTGCACTCAGCACAGCTTTCGGGAGTGGTCGTGAAATAAATATTTTTTTTGTCAATGCATCCGTCCCCCATTTGGAATTTTTTTATCTGGACCTAGTAAAGTAACCGCCCCTTTATTATCAGTTACTCCTAAAGTCAAAACTTCCGACATAAATGGACCAATTTGTCGAGGTGGAAAATTAACAACAGCCATTACTTGCCGACCTACCAGTTCAGTTGGTAGATAATTATCAGTTATTTGAGCTGATGTTTTTTTTGTCCCAATGGAAGGACCAAAATCAATCCAAAGTTTATAAGCTGGCTTCCTAGCCTGCGGAAAGGTTTCTGCTTTAATTATACTTCCAACTCGGATATCAACTTTTAAAAAATCGTCAAAGGTTATTTCATCCATTAGCTAATTCCTCCGATCTAGCGGTAGCCGCAGCAACTGTTTTTTCGATTAAAGGACCCAAGCCGTTTTCACTATTCATGAGGATTTTTAACCCGGCCTCCGTCGTGCCATTGGGACTAGTCACATTAACTCTCAGCACCTCTGGGACCGCAGATGGCTCAGCCGCTAATTTCGCTCCACCAAGAACTGTCATTTTTGCCAGTTTCATCGCAAGTTCTTTCTCCAGACCCTGCTTATGACCGGCAGCAGCAAGCGCATCAATTAAATAAAACACGTAGGCAGGCCCTGAACCCGAAAGACCAGTAACAGCATCGATTTGGCCCTCTGAATTTAAACTCACAACTTCTCCAATTGCAGACAGCAACTTTTCAGCACGCTCATTATCATACTTAGAGACATTGTTACTGGCTATTTTAGCCGTTATTCCAAAACCAATTTCAGCAGGAGTATTTGGCATTGCCCGAATAATTGGTGTTTTTGGTCCTAAAATAGCTTCAAAGCTGGAGATTTTTACTCCCGCCGCAATTGATATAAAGACACACTGGCCGTTACCATAATGAGAAAACTTTGGTACAATCTGAGAGATCATTTGCGGTTTGATAGCTATACAAATAAATGCTGGCTTGGATGGCAATTCCTCATTTACGTTTACCCCAGTACCCATCACCCAAGCGCTTGGATATGGATCGTTTACCCAAATGTTATTTGGGTTAACTCCTTTTGCTAACCAACCTTTAAGCATTGCTGAACCCATCTTGCCACATCCCAGCAAGATGAGCTTACCACTCTCAAAATTTTCTTGAGTCATAGAACTTCCCTAATTTATCATAGGGTAGTTTTACGCCCGACCGAAAGCCTCTGCAATGGCTACTTGTATTGCTTCTTTGGGAGTCTTGTCACCATACACCGCCAATTGAAAAGCCGGATAAAATTTTTCAGAACTAAGAACTGCCGTAGATATTAAACAGTCAACTTGCTCTGCACTGGCAATCTGTCCCCCTGTAAGAACTAAACCATACTTATAAATCATCATTTTTTGTTCTGTCCAAAAAGAGAATGAACCAGCCCAACACTTCTCGTTAACATCATTTAGAAGCTCAAATAAGACAGCCTGTTTTTCGGAAGGTGGCTCCATTTCAAAAGAACATATGAGCCTCAAAGTTTCATCAAATGATGACCAAGCGAGAGTTATAGAGTATGTTCTCCACTGCCCCTCAACAGCCATCGCGATTTGATCATCAGCAATCCGATCAAAATCCCACTCGTTGTACTCAGCAACTGATTCAACCAAGTCAATGGGATGTATATCGCCATCCAATAAGTGCTCTGTAAGTGCCATTGCGCCACCTCTTTCTTTTTATACCCAAGGATGTGGCAGCATACCCTAGGTTTTGGTGTCTGCTCTAAGGATAGATGAAATAAGAATATCCCTACTACATATGGTGGTGCTATTTTATTGTCGTGTAAAGCAAAATATTCGCTGGTAAGCGAATAAGTTGTGGATAGATGGTTAACTGGTAAAGATTTTACCAGCATGAACTATGAATAAAGAAATTTTTTTAGGAACTATTTGCTTTCGAGTGCTTCGATCCGTGCTTTAAGCTCTTTATTTTCTTCCCGAGCTTTTTGAGCCATTGCTTTAACGGCGTCAAACTCTTCACGGGTTACAAAATCACGATCAGCTAACCATCTGTCAACCATCGAAGCGAAGGCATTTTCCGCCTCTTCCTTTGCCCCCTGAGCTACCCCCATGGCATTTGTCATGAGTTGGGAAAAGTCGTCTAACATTTTATTACGGGTCTGCATTTGTACACTCTTTAAAAAGGCTTTAAGATATTTCGTATTATAATTTTCACATATTAATAGTTTTGAAAAATTAGAGCAAATCAAAACCAATTTGACCTCGTGTAGTATCTAGTACAAAAAACAATTTTTAAATAGCCTTTAATTCTATTTTTATTCAGCTAACTAGTTCAACAAGGGGCAATAATAATGTATAAATCGGTTCCGCTGGAAGCAGATTAAAACTTTATATGACAAAACTTGAAGAATTCATAATACACCGGATTCAAGAAACTGGACCAATAAGCATTGCAACTTACATGCAAGAATGCCTACTTCACCCCAATCTCGGCTTCTACAATCAGAAAGATGTTTTGGGCCCTGACGGGAGTTTTATTACATCACCAGAAATCAGCCAAATGTTCGGTGAGATTTTAGGACTATGTTTAGCTCAATACTGGATTGACTTAAATCGCCCTGACCGATTTGCATTAGTTGAGTTTGGACCAGGCAAAGCTACGCTAATGCTTGATATTCTAAGAGCTGGATCTTCAGTAAAAGGGTTTATAGAAGCCGCAGAAATTTTCTTAGTGGAATCTTCTTCAAAATTAAGAAGTGAGCAAAAAACAAAACTATCAAAATTCAATGTAAATTGGATAGATGATGATTTATTGATCCCAAAGATTCCAACTTTATTCATAGCAAATGAATTCTTTGATGCTTTGCCAGTTAACCAGTATCAAAGAAAAAATGACCTATGGTATGAAATCCAGGTGGGTTTAAAGAATAATCAGCTTACACTTGGATTGTCACATAGGCCCACAACTCATCCTGAACTGGAGGGCCGTTTTAGCGAAAGTATGAATGGAGATATTGTTGAGATTTCTAATGATGCAATAAGAATAACAAAATCAATTGGTAAAATTATTAACAACCAAGGTGGTTGTGCTCTTATCATAGATTATGGAGATTGGCATTCCCTTGGGTCTACTTTACAGGCGCTCAAGTCCCATAAATTTAAAAATATTTTTCATAAACCTGGCAAGGTAGATTTGACTTGTCATGTAGATTTTGAAGCACTTGCAAAGAATTCTGGGTGCGCCTACTCTCGACTTACAACGCAGGGGGTTTTCTTGGAAAGACTAGGAATTTCAGATCGCGCAAATCAACTGCTTAAAAACTCACAACCTAAAAATCATAAGTCGATTATTTCTGCTCACAGACGCTTAACGCATCCTGATGAAATGGGAACTCTTTTTAAAGTTTTAGGTCTTTACGCAAGAAATGAATATAGCCCAGCTGGTTTGTTGAATTGAGCATTTGTAGGTATACAAGTAATAAACTTGGTGGTTTTGAGCATGGTTTTTTTACTCGCTTAGGCGGTATTTCCACTGGCATCTTTGAAGGGCTTAATTGTGGAAGTGGATCAAAAGATGACCGTGACAAAATCCAATTTAACCGTCAGTTAGTTGCAGCAGAAATGAACGTAAATGGGGAAGATCTAATCACTGTTCACCAGGAGCATTCAGCTCGAGTAGTAGTGGTTGATAGTTCTTTTGATAGACTGACAAAAGCAGATGCCATTGTTACCAATACACCAAATTTAGCCATCTCAGTGCTGACAGCAGATTGCCTCCCTGTTTTATTCGCAGATAAAAAAAATAATGTAATAGGTGTAGCCCATGCCGGATGGAAAGGCGCGCTCAATGGGGTTTTAGAAAATACGGTTCGTTCAATGGCTACAATCGGTGCAGACGTAGGAAATATAGAAGCAGCAATTGGCCCATGCATTTCGCCAAATAATTATGAAGTTGGACAAGATTTTTTTGATATATTCATAGAAAGAAATAAAGATTTTGAAATCTACTTTTCTGAAGGAGTCGAAGATAAAAAATATTTTTTCAACCTACCAAAATTTGCGTTGGACAAACTACGCAAATTGGAAATTGCGGGTGCTGAGTGGATAGAACATTGCACTTATCATCAGTCTGATAAGTTTTATTCATACCGTCGCTCTCAACATTTGGGAGAGTTGGATTACGGTAGACAGATCTCATCAATAAAGATCTGAAACAAAATTTAAAATTATGGTTGCTTTGCTAAGCGCTTTTCTAAAACATCAAAAGGGACGCCAGGATCATCTTTTGCACCACGAATTACCAATGAAGTTTTAACGGAACCAACATTCTGGGCCGTTAATAATTCACCGGTCAGAAATGATTGGAAACTACTTAAATCAGGGGCCACGCACTTAAGCATAAAATCCACTTCCCCATTCAGCATATGACATTCCCTCACTATAGGCCAATTTTTGCAAAGCTCTTCAAAAGCACTCAAATCAGCTTCTGCTTGGCTTTGCAGTCCAACCATAGCAAAAACTTTAACTTCAAAACCTAATGATCTCTCATCTACTTGAGCGTGATATCCATTTATGAAGCCTTGCTCTTCCAAAGCCCTAACCCGACGCAAGCAAGGAGGCGCCGATATCCCAACGCGTTTCGCTAATTCAACATTTGTCATCCTGCCATTGGCTTGCAGTTCTGATAAAATTAAGCGATCGATAGGATCTAGTCTAGTTAAGGGCATCTTCAAAAACCTCATTTAACTGCTGTGTTATAACACACAGTGGGTAGAGCGCAATAATATTTCAAAGTTAAGTAATAATCTTATACTACGGAGTAACTATAATTTAAAATTACACACTTTAATCCCAAATAAAGGGTGAGTATAAACTAATAGGATTTTTAGGAAAAGATTTGTAATGGCTGAAGTTATCAAAACAAAAGTGTTGATTATAGGTTCTGGCCCAGCGGGATATTCTGCTGGTGTTTATGCAAGCAGGGCAATGTTAGAGCCAATTTTAATACAAGGTATTGAACCAGGGGGTCAACTTACCACAACTACTGAGGTTGAAAATTGGCCAGGCGATACCGAAGTTCAAGGTCCAGAACTAATGTTACGGATGGAGGCACACGCCAAAGCCATGGGCTGTCAGATTGTCCACGATATGGTTACCAGTTTGGAATTAAGTAAAAGGCCCTTCATTGCTAATTGTGACAGCGGCCTCTCCTATGAAGCTGATGCTGTGATACTCGCTACTGGAGCGCGTGCAAAATGGTTAGGTTTAGATTCAGAGGAATACTTTAAAGGTTTTGGTGTCTCAGCATGCGCCACCTGTGATGGTTTTTTCTACCGTGAGCAAGAAATTGTAGTTGTAGGTGGTGGAAATACTGCTGTAGAAGAGGCATTATTTTTAACTAATTTTGCTTCAAAAGTTACCCTAATACATAGAAGAAATGAGCTTAGAGCTGAAAAAATTCTGCAAGAGCGATTACTAAATCATCCTAAAATTGAGCCATTGTGGTTCAACGAGTTAAAAGAAGTTATTGGAACAGATAATCCAAAAGGCGTGGAAGCTGTGCGCGTAGAAAATGTTAACACCGGCGAGATAACAGAGATACCTTGTAAAGGTGTTTTTATAGCAATCGGTCACTCTCCAGCATCGGAGCTAGTTAATGAACAGCTAGATACCCACAACGGTGGTTATGTAAAAGTCCAAGCTGGTAGTACCAGAACCTCAATCGATGGAATTTTCGCAGCAGGAGATCTCACCGACCATATTTACCGTCAGGCAATTACTAGTGCGGGTATGGGTTGTATGGCTGCCTTAGATGCAGAAAAGTTTCTGGCTGAACAAGAGTAAAATCATTCCACTAGATCTTTAACTTTCCGGTCATTAATACATATGCAGAACCAGTAACTTTCACGCCTGTTATATTTCCAGAAGAGGATAACACCTCAACCTCAGCTTCACCAGGCCGTCCTAAAAAGTCACCCTGATGAGCGTTGAAAGTGGGAGTTTGAATTAGTTTGTTATCCCAAAGATATGCCGCCATCGCACCAGTTGCGGAGCCAGTAAAAGGATCTTCACTGCGCCCAGAAGATTGTAATAATAGTCTCGAAAAGGTTAATCCATTCTCCCTAGGCGGTGTCAAACATACCCAGAAAGGCTCCATTAAAATATTTTCAGATATTGTTGATCGCAATTTATGTAATGCAAGAAAATCAATTTTTACTTTTTTTAGCGTTTCCAAAGAATCAACTACCACTATCGGGAAAGGAAGGCCTGTGGATACCACTTGCGGTTCACATAAGATACTATCCTCGGGAATTCCTCCAATTGTTGAAAGAATTTTATTATCAATTTTAAGACCAAATCTGGGTGCAGGCTGTGTCATTGATATTTTTATTTGATCACCTAACCAACTAACTTCAACATGTATCAATCCAGCTAATGTTTCAAAAACCAAATTATTGTTATCATGTTTGCCCCTAGAAATTAGTGACATTGCTGTCGCAATCGTAGGGTGACCAGCAAAAGGTATTTCTTTATCAGACAAAAAATATCGAACTCGAAAATCTGCGATATCTGAAGAAGACAGAAAAGTGCACTCCACCAAAGAAGTTTCTCTGACTATATTTAAGCACGATTGGTCCGACAAAATTCCATCATCGTAAAAAACTGCGCAGCCATTTCCACAAAATGGTTTCTGACTGAAAGCGTCTACCCAATCAAAATCAAATTCACGATTGTGAGACTGCACCATTATCTCAAAGTCTTAAGTTGTTTAGTGAACTGGTACAGGATGAAATTCATTTTGCCTCGCAAGTACAAATGCAAGGGACCTATCCTTAACAAGTGCTAATCTATCACCAGTACTGCTATTAAGCGAGTATACCCTACCCTGAGAAATTCCTTTAGCCACTACCTCCGGTAAATCCGCCACATTGACTGCCGATACATAAACCGTTCTATCATTAAGATCACTTGAACTGAGGTTATCTTTAGTCATAATTATGCTCTCCTTATTTTTATTTTTTGAACGACAGTTTCTGGAATACTTTGGGTTAGATCAATATGCAGCAGCCCATTTTCCATTACAGCCTGTCCAACATCGACACCCTCAGCTAAAACAAACGATCGCTGAAACTGACGTGCAGCTATTCCCCGATGCAAGAAGATGCGTCGACCATCGACTTCTTTTTGCCGCCCTTTAACGACTAATTGCTTATCTTCGACTGTTATGGATAAATCTTCTTCGGCAAAGCCTGCCAGAGCCAAAGTTATTCGAAAAGACGTTTCAGATGTTTGCTCTATGTTAAAAGGTGGATAACCTTCGTTACCATTTTTTGAAGCTCTTTCCAGAAGCCGCTCTAATTGCTCAAAACCTAACATATTAGGGTAAGTAGATAAAGTTAATCTCGTCATTTTTAGCCCTCTGAAATAAGCGATTTTTAACTGGCATTCCTGACGGCGGTGCTTGATTTTGATATGGGTACTAATTAGTAAAATTCAAGGACTAGGAATATTTCGATACCAGTTGTATAATGCCTGCTTTAAGCGTTAGAAGTAACATTATGAATGCCTACAACGATATATCGCTGAAAACTGAAGAAGTTCTGCAAATTGAATTGGAGGTTCTTAAGCAAGAGCATCGAGATTTAGATGAGGCTGTTTTGGCTCTTGAGGAACGAGGCACTAGAGATCAGCTCACAATTCAACGTCTAAAGAAAAAGAAACTAGCATTAAAAGATAAAATTGCTGTAATCGAAGACCGTCTGACACCCGACATCATTGCTTAAATGATTAAATTCTCTATAAGTCACAAAGAATTGTGAGGATGCGATATCATGACGACTAAACCTTCTGTTGGCATTATTATGGGAAGCCAGTCAGATTGGCCAACTTTAAAATATTCCGCCAATATCCTTGACGAGTTCGATGTTAAATATGAAACAAAAATAGTATCCGCTCATCGTACGCCAGATAGACTATGGGAATACGGTAAATCTGCAGTAAACCGTGGCCTAAAAGTAATTATTGCTGGAGCTGGTGGAGCCGCTCATTTGCCAGGAATGATGGCATCGAAAACACGGATCCCAATCATAGGCGTTCCGATTCAAACACAAGCCTTATCTGGAGTAGACAGCTTATATTCAATTGTCCAAATGCCACGCGGCTTTCCTGTGGCAACAATGGCAATAGGATCAACTGGGGCATCTAACGCAGCACTCATGGCATTAGAAATATTAGCCCTCAACGATGAGAGCTTAGCAAAAAATTTAGAGATTTGGAGAACTCAGTTATCTTCTTCAATACCAGATGAACCACAGAATTGACGAAATGCTTGAACCTGGAT
Organism: Candidatus Salinivivens marinus; assembly: GCF_965655845.1. Lineage (NCBI taxonomy): Bacteria > Pseudomonadati > Pseudomonadota > Alphaproteobacteria > Rhodobacterales > Paracoccaceae > Candidatus Salinivivens > Candidatus Salinivivens marinus. The sequence goes on along the minus strand of NZ_CBFHHX010000004.1, from coordinate 15,591 downwards.
CTAAAATTGGGATTTTAGGTGGTGGTCAGTTAGGTAGAATGCTAGCCGTAGCGGCCACAAGGTTAGGTTTTAAATCCCATATATTTGAACCTGCAGAAAACTCACCAGCTTCACAAGTTTCTTTTCAAGTATCGACAGCCTCATATGAGGATGAGAAGGCCTTAATAGAGTTTGCTAAAGACGTTGATGTTATTACTTACGAATTCGAAAACATTCCTACAAACGCACTTGATATTTTGGAAAAAATTGTGCCAATCCGACCCGGACGGGAAGCACTTCGAATTTCTCAAGACAGAATTATAGAGAAAGATTTCCTATCTGATTTAGGATTGAAAACAGCTCCTTATCAACTTGTAGAGGACTTAAGTTCTTTACAGACTGCATCGAAAAACATCGGCCTCCCAGCAATACTTAAAACCATTCGGCTTGGTTATGATGGAAAAGGTCAGGTAAGACTATCCAAGAATAGTAATCTTGAGGAAGAGTATAGAAAGTTAGAAAATCATTCATTAGTGTACGAAGGCTTTGTTGATTTTGAGTTTGAAGTTTCGGTTATAGCCGCCCGTAATTTGTCAGGACAAGTCGCCTGTTATGATCCGGGACAAAACATACATGTAAATGGTATACTGCATACGACAACTGTGCCTTCACAATTAAACAGCAAGCAAACGATTGATGCGGTACTTATAGCCAGTAAGATACTTGAGAGCCTCAATTACGTAGGGGTGCTAGGAGTAGAACTATTTCATACAAAAGCCGGATTAATTGTTAACGAAATTGCACCCAGAGTTCACAATTCAGGTCATTGGACGCAAAACGGTTGCTCAATTGATCAATTTGAGCAGCATATTAGAGCCATTACAGGCTGGCCACTTGGAGATGGCAAAAGAAATACTAACGTCGTTATGGAGAACCTTATTGGTGATGAAATTAAACGTGCGCCCACGTTAGCACTGGATGGAAATATTTCCCTCCACCTATACGGTAAAAATGACATAAAACCGGGCCGCAAAATGGGTCATTTTAATTTAGTTAAAGAAAAATAAAAAGCCCACGCTGCTTGGGCGTGAGCTTTATCTTTGCTAAGCTTGGAGCTGGGGGTTACATCATACCGCCCATGCCGCCCATGCCGCCCATGCCGCCCATGTCAGGCATACCGCCGCCACCGGCTGCGCCTTTTGGTTCTGGCTTATCAGCAACCATTGCTTCTGTTGTAATGAGAAGAGAAGCAACTGACGCCGCATCTTCCAGAGCAGTACGAACAACTTTGGCTGGATCAATAACACCAAACTTAAACATATCGCCGTACTCTTCAGTCTGGGCATTAAAGCCAAAGGCTGAATCTTTACTCTCACGAATTTTTCCTGCAACGACAGCACCATCAACACCGGCATTTTCTGCTATTTGACGAAGTGGAGCTTCCAAAGCTCTTCGTACAATCGCAATTCCTGCGTCTTGATCAGCGTTACCACCTTTAAGTTTGTCTAAACCGTTTGCAGATTGAATTAGAGCAACGCCGCCGCCGACAATAATACCTTCTTGAACAGCAGCTCTAGTGGCATTTAAAGCATCATCAACTCTGTCTTTACGCTCTTTTACTTCCACTTCAGACATTCCACCAACGCGGATTACAGCAACGCCACCAGCAAGTTTAGCCACACGCTCCTGCAACTTTTCACGATCGTAGTCTGAAGAAGTTTCTTCAATCTGGGTTCTGATTTGTGCTACACGAGCTTCAATCTCAGCCTTTTCACCTGATCCATCAACAATTGTTGTTTCATCTTTTGTTATTTGGATCTTCTTGGCGGTCCCCAGCATATCCATAGTAACATTTTCTAGCTTCATACCGAGATCTTCACTGATCACCTGACCACCAGTTAAAATCGCGATGTCTTGCAACATTGCTTTACGACGATCACCAAAACCAGGTGCTTTAACTGCAGCAATTTTCAGACCACCACGCAGTTTATTTACAACGAGAGTAGCCAAAGCTTCGCCTTCAACGTCTTCTGCAATTATCAACAGAGGTTTTTGAGACTGAATCACGGATTCTAATAAAGGCACCATAGACTGCAAAGATGACAATTTCTTCTCATGCAATAGAACCATACAATCTTCTAATTCAGCAGTCATTTTATCTGGGTTAGTTACGAAATAAGGCGATAGATAGCCTCTATCGAATTGCATACCCTCTACAACATCAGTCTCAGTTTCTAAGCCTTTGTTTTCTTCAACGGTTATGACACCTTCGTTACCAACTTTTTGCATCGCATCAGCTATCTGTTTGCCTATTTCGGCTTCACCGTTCGCTGAAATCGTTCCAACCTGTGCAACTTCATCGCTGTCAGCAACATCGCGCGCCATTTTGCGGATTGCGTCTACGACTTTTGACGTAGCCATATCAATGCCACGCTTCAAGTCCATGGGGTTCATGCCAGCCGCAACCGCTTTCATACCCTCTTTTACAATTGCCTGCGCTAGCAGGGTAGCCGTTGTGGTTCCGTCACCAGCTTCGTCATTAGTTCGGCTAGCAACTTCTTTGACCATTTGAGCACCCATATTCTCAAATTTGTCATCTAATTCTATTTCTTTTGCAACCGAAACACCGTCTTTTGTAATTCTCGGCGCTCCGAATGATTTATCCAAAACAACGTTGCGTCCTTTTGGTCCGAGAGTAACTTTCACAGCATCGGCTAAAATATTCACGCCGCGTAGCATGCGGTCGCGAGCATCTGTGTTAAATTTGACGTCCTTAGCAGCCATAGTGCTTTTCCTTGTCTATCTAAAATTTCTGAGTAACGCGATTTAGGACAAAATGCCTAAAACATCGCTTTCTTTCATGATCAATAACTCTTCGCCATCGATCGTAACTTCTGTACCTGACCATTTGCCAAAGAGTATTTTGTCACCCTCCTTAACGGCCATAGCAATCAGCTCTCCGTTATCTTTGCGGGCACCTTCGCCAGCAGCGACAACAAGGCCTTCAGCAGGTTTCTCTTTTGCACTATCAGGGATGATCAACCCACCAGCAGTTTTCTCATCACTTTCCACGCGACGCACTAGGACGCGATCGTGAAGCGGTTTTAATGCCATTTTCAAGGCTCCTTTAATAAGTTTCGGTCCTGCTCATTCGAGCATTTAGCACTCACCATTGAAGAGTGCTAACGAAGGTCAAATAGGTATGCCGGCAGTAAGAGTCAAGAGAAGCAACAAAAAAATCTGTGTTAGAAAATAACAGTGCTAATAAACGCAGAAACTCTCGTCTATCCAGCATCTAATTTATTCTGCAAAAATTGCTTAGTTAGAGATCAATTTAAACCTCTAGCCTTAATCATGGCTGATGGATCAGGTAACCGGCCTCTAAACCTCTTGTATAGAATTGCCGGCTCCTCAGACCCACCTGCAGCTAGGATATTTTTCTCTAACGACTTTGCAACTACGGGATCAAAAGGGTCTTTTGCTTCCTCAAACGCAGCGAAGGCATCGGCGTCCATCACCTCGGACCACATGTAACTGTAATAGCCACTAGCATAGCCACTGCCTGAAAAAACATGCGCAAAATGTGGTACGGAGTGTCGCATGCCAATCGCTTTGGGAACTTTAAGCTGATGCAAAATCTGATCTTGCCTTTCCAATATGTCGACCGGTGTTTCCTCTAGATGTAAGTATAGATCTACAAAAGCTGATGCCAGGTACTCTGTTGTTTGAAATCCCATATCGAAAGTAGATGCTTCCAGAATAGAATAAAGCATTTCTTCCGGTAAAGTTTTCCCAGTTTTACAGTGTATTGCAAATTCTTTTAGGACTTCAGGGACTTCCAGCCAATGTTCAAATAATTGACTGGGCAATTCAACAAAGTCACGCGCTACTGATGTACCAGAAATGATATCATAAGTTACATCGGATAAAATTTGGTGAAGCGCATGACCAAATTCGTGAAATAAAGTTCGTGCATCCTCAAATGACAGAACCGTATTGTCTAATCTTGAAAAGTTACAGACATTAATAACAATTGGTATTTGCTCGTTGGGAAACTTTGCCTGTGACCTCATCGCACTACACCAAGCACCCGATCTTTTTGACGGACGAGAGAAATAATCGCCAATAAAGACAGCAATACTTTTCCCTTTTCTCGAAACTGTCCAAGCACGACAATCTTCATGATAAAGAGGTATCTCTAATGGTGAAAACTCTAAACTAAATAACTTGGAGGCACATTTAAACTTTGCATTAATTAGGTTATCTAATTGAAAAAAAGGTTTCACGCTTTCTTCATCTAAATCATATTCTTTAAGACGCCTTCGCTCGGCGTAAAACCTCCAGTCCCAACCTTTTAAAGTATCATTGACACCGTCATCACGCATCATTGCAGTCAAAAGCGCTTCATCCCTAATTGCTACTACTCGTGCAGGACCCCAGACTTTTTTCAGTAGATTTTCTACATTTTCTGGCGAGGCCGCCATCTCAGTATCTAATTTGTAATGTGAGTAGGACTCAAATCCTAAAAGTTTTGCCATTTCTGCCCTTAATTTAAGGGTCTGTTGAGCAAGTTTTACATTGTCTCGAGCACCACCATTGGCACCACGTTTTATCCAAGCAATATACGCGATCTTCCTCAGCTCACGATCAGGACAAAATTGCAAGAAAGGGGTAATTAATGAACGCGAAAGTGTTAAAACAGGGTCATTAATACCACGTTCTTGACCAGCCTGTTTTAAAGCCTCAACTAGAAATGAAGGAAGCAACTCAAGCGTTTCTCGCTTTAATTCCATGAACCAGTCACGCTCATCACTCAACAAATTCTGAGAAAACTTAGTACCGATTACGGCTAACTGTTTACTTATGTCTTGAAACCTTGTCTTATTTCTTCCTTTCAGCGCGGCTCCTGAACGGACAAAGTTTCTATGAACAAGCTTTAAAACCCTATCTTGCTCCTGATCTAAGCCATTCAAGTGCTTTGTCTCTACAACTCGATCAATCCTGTCAAAAAGCTCAGTATTAGAATAAATATTTGTATTATGATCGCTTAGCTTAGATGAAAAAACTAAAAGTAGTTCATCCCGTTTTTTATTGGTGTGAGCTCCTGCTATAGTATAAAAAGTAGATACAATCCGATCCAGCAATTGACCTGTTGAAAGAAGGGCTTCAATAGTATTCTCGAAAGTAGGTTCATTTCTATTTTTTATTATTTCCTCAACCTCAATTAATGCCTTAGAGCAAGCTATCTCCAAGGCAGGCCGGAAATGTTCATCATAAATAACATTAAAGGGCGCAATTTCATGTTGGGTTTCCCATTTTCCTAATAACGGGTTTTGTGATTGATCAGACAGCGCCATTCGCACAGATCCTGCAATTAGTAGCTTTATTAACCTTAATTGATCTTGTTTCGGCTTGCATCGCATCATAAATCAACATGACACCATTCAATCCATTACCAACATCCAGAATATGTTTAATGGCCTCTGCAGCCATTAAAGTTCCAATCACGCCAGGTAAGGCTGAGAAAACGCCCGCTTCTGCACACGTAGGTGCTAATCCAGCCGCTGGTTTTTCAGGGAAAATACACTGATAACATGGAGAATTAAGAGAATGGTCGAAGACCATTACCTGTCCTTCCCACTGACTCAGGGCGCCAGAAACAACTACTTTGGAGAGAGATTTTGCCACCTCATTTACCAAATATCGGGTCTCAAAATTATCACTACCCTCAATGATTATATCGTACTCAGAAAGAAGTTCACTCGCTATATCGCGGCTTAACCGTCTGTGATAAGGTTTAACTTTAATATAGGGATTCTGATCTTCAATAGCTCTTTGTGCAGAAAAAACTTTGGGAAGTCCTATCGAATGATCATTATGGATCACTTGGCGTTGAAGGTTTGATTGATCCACCACATCATCATCAATAATTCCAAGTGTACCAATACCTGCGGCAGAAAGGTACTGCAGCACCGGGGAGCCTAAGCCGCCAGCACCAACAACCAGTACAGAGGCTGATTTGAGCTTTTTTTGACCTAAACCACCAATTTCACGCATTATCAAATGCCGCGAGTATCGGTCCAATTCAAAGTCGGAAAAACTTATTTCGGAAGAGTGTTCAGATTTAATTTCTTGGGTATTTTTTATAGATAATGATCTTATGCGTTTTAGTATTTCTCGGTAGAAATAAACTACTAGAAATATACTTATCAGAAGAGCCCACGGTTCCAAACTACCACCTAATGCAACTCGTAGATTGTTTTCAGGCGGCAGAGTTAAATGAACACATGAAATAAAAACTGATAGTCCGATTGCAACAGCAGGCACAATTGGTTTGGACAATTGTAGTTTGCGGGCAATAATCCAAAATACAACAAATCCTATAATAATAGAAAACATTAATCTATTCCCGTGGATCCAAAGCCAGTTGCACCACGCTCTGTTTCAGCTAGATCTTTAGAAAGTAAAAATTTCATTTGTGCGACCTCTGCAACAACCATTTGAGCAATACGGTCGCCATGGGAAATTTTGAATTCCTGGTCCCCAGAATTAATAAGTATCACCGCAACTTCTCCACGGTAATCACAATCAATGGTACCAGGACTGTTGAGAACAGTTACACCATTTTTGATTGCAAGACCTGATCTTGGTCTAATTTGCACTTCATGTCCTTCAGGTATCTCCATCATTAAGCCAGTAGGAATTAAAGACCAACACCCAGGCATTAATATTTTACCAAAATTTCTTATGCTTTCAGGAAAGTTAGCGCGAAGATCTGCACCAGATGAACCATTGGTTGCATATTTCGGTATTGGTACATTTTCATCTGCACCAGACGTATGTCTTATTTTGAGCGTTAAAGACATCAAAGCTCCAAAGCGTCACATATTTTTGCCGCTAGTTTTCTGGCAACTGATTTTTTTGACATCAAAGGCCAATCTTCTTTTTTCTTTTTGGTAAAGATAGTAATTTTATTTTCATCACCACCCATAACTCCTGTACTATCGGATACATCGTTCGCAATGATCCAATCACAGCCTTTTTTCTTAAATTTTGTCTCAGCATTTTTATGTACGTCTGAGGTTTCAGCTGCAAAACCGATCACTAACTGGGGCCTATTTTCCTGCAAATTACTAACATAGCGTAAAATGTCTGGGTTTTCCTTGAATTTTAACACGGGCAAGCGTTCATTATCTTTTTTGATTTTTTGCTCTGCTACTTCATCGAAATACCAATCACCAACTGCTGCAACAAAAACTGCAACGTCAGCAGGTAATTGATCCAACACAGCTTTATACATCTCTCGCCCTGTTTCTATATTTACTAAATCTACATTAGGCGGGGTGGCCACTGCACTTGGGCCAGTTATGAAAACTACATTAGCACCCAAATCCGCCAAGGCGCTGGCTATTGCTGTCCCCTGTGCACCAGATGACTTGTTCGCTATATACCTGATCGGATCCATCATTTCGTGCGTGGTGCCAGATGTAACAATAATACGCTTGCCTGAAAGTGGACCTTCCTTAAAGTAACTATTCAGAAATGTTATTACTTCCGCTGGTTCAGACATTCGGCCAAATCCAAATTCCCCGCAAGCCATATCTCCCTGATTGGGGCCAATAGTAACAATGCCATCATCACGAATGGCACCAAGATTTCTTTGGGTTGCTGGATGATGCCACATTCGCACATTCATAGAAGGAGCTACTAATACCGGCTTATCAGTCGCTAGCAAAAGCGTTGAGGCGAGATCATCACAAGTCCCTTGTGCCATTTTTGATAAAAAATCAGCTGACGCAGGGGCTACTAGAATTATATCGGCGGATCTTGATAGTTCTATATGTCCCATCTCTGCTTCTGCTGTTAAATCAAATAATTCAGTGTAGACCTTTGAACCCGCGATTGCCGAAACAGATAATGGTGTTACGAACTGTTGAGAAGATTTCGTCATTACAGGTACGACTGAGGCTTTATTCACTTGCAACAAACGTATCAACTCAAGTGACTTATACGCCGCAATTCCTCCAGTAATAACCAGTAGAATCTTTTTGCCTTCTAACATATTACCCTCAGACGAATTTATAGAAAACATAGTAATAAGCCGTCAAAGTAGCAAGGCGTCAGTTCCAAAATGATTGTTGTGCATGTTACACAGAGCAGTCATATTTCATTACAGAGTTATACCATTACTGAATTGCACTGATTATATATAGCTGCGTTTCCGTACAACTTTACTCCTTAAACATCGAAGTATTGTAAATGGGCTCCGAAGGCCAGTTTATAAGAAGTTTTGCACTTCCCGCGCGTTTTTTTCTAAGAAACGACGCATTTTTGTAAACGCCGCAGCTTCTATTTGACGAACACGCTCCTTTGACAGACCCAGCTCCTGTCCCAAACTTTCAAGTGTTCGAGGTTCATCAATTATCTGTCTTTCCTTAACAATAAATTTTTCTCTTTCAGAGAGACCGCCCATTGCACCAAGCAACCAATTTCGCAAGTTATCTTGGTCATGTGCTGCTTCAACGGTGTTAGAGTCGATGGAATCCTCGTCCTCAATGATATCAATCCATTCCCTGCCATCCTCATCAGACGCTTGAGTAGCATTTAGTGAATAATCAGTTCCGGATAAACGACCGTCCATCATTTCTACGTCACCCACAGGCACACCTATTTCAGTAGCTATCATTTCATGAAGTTGGCTTCGGTCCAACGGACCGCCATCTTGCATGGCCTCACGCTCTATCTGAGCTTGAACCCTTCTCATGTTGAAGAATAATGATTTTTGACTACTTGTGGATCCAGTTCTTACCAAAGACCAATTCCGCATAACATAATCTTGAATACCCGCTTTAATCCACCATACTGCGTACGTGGAGAACCGCACACCACGATCCGGGTCAAATTTATCAGCTGCTTTCATTAATCCTAGGCCAGCCTCTTGGATCAGATCAGACATGGGTGCGCCATATCGTTTGAATTTGGAAGCCATCGAAATTGCCAGTCGCATGTAAGCGCTGATTAGTCGATGCAAAGCTTTTTCATCCCGATTGTTTCTCCATGCATAAGCTAGTTGCAATTCTGTCTCAGCATCGAGCAACTCAGCCTTCATTGCTTTTCTTGATAACGCTCTGTCCCCGCCGATATCTAAAGCCATAATTCTCTCCAACCAATAAAATATTATTTTTTAGTTATCGAATTAATTACGTAGTAGCGGTTCATCTGGATCACTTACATCCATAATTTTTATCGGGAATTTGCAAAAGCAAAGCAGAATTGATCCCAAAACATGTCCAAAGGATACTCATTTTATAATAATTAAAGTGTGTCGATAGCTATTAACTAAGAAATAGTTTTACGATTTGTCTCTGGATCAAACCTTTAGCTTTTCATCGATTGCGTTCCATATGATGCTAGCAGCATTTATTCCGTCAAAACGCTCCAATTCATGCAGGCCGGTTGGCGAAGTAACATTAATTTCAGTTAGAAAGTCACCAATAACATCAATACCCACAAAAATTTGTCCCTTTTCTTTAAGAGTGGGCCCAATTGTGTTGCAAATCTCTATGTCTCTCTCGCTTAAACCAATTTTAGTTGCGGTCCCACCAACATGCATATTTGATCTTATTTCTCCTGAAATTGGCACCCGGTTAATTGCACCCACAGGATTACCATCAACTAAAATAATTCTTTTATCACCTCTGGTAACTTGCGGTAAGAACTGTTGTGCCACCAGCGGTTCTCTCGAGAAATTGGCATACATCTCAACAATAGACTCTAAATTCTGATCATCAAGATTCAAACGTAAAACTCCAGTACCACCATTTCCGTACAGTGGTTTTACTATAATATCGCCATACTTTTCCTTAAAGGCCTTTAAGACATCAATATTACGGGTAATTGAGGTTGGTGGGATCAACTCTGGAAAATTTAAAACAAGTAATTTCTCAGGTAGGTTCCTTACCCAAAAAGGATCGTTTACAACCAAAGTTTGCGGCTTAAGCGCATCTAAAATGAATGTTGTCGTAATGTAATGCATATCAAAAGGAGGATCCTGTCTCAGCCAAACAACATCAAACTCACTAAGTTCAACAACTTCTTCGGGACCCAGCTGCACAGACTCATTTTCTTTACCAATAATTTTAAAAAAATGGCCTGATGCGATAGCTTTACCATTTTCTGACGTTAACTTGTTTGGTTCGTAGTAAAATAATAAGTGTCCACGAAGCTGTGCTTCTTCTGCTATCCTGAACGTGCTATCAGCTTTAGGATCAACCGTTGTTATCGGATCCATCTGAAAAGCTACTTTCATAATTTGCACTCCATTTGAACCCTAGCTGCCCATCTTTTGAACCAAAAAGCTCAAAATTTCAATGTATTTTGCAATTTATGATTTTAATCTTGTAACTTAGTCAATTATAAGTTGTTACGCATCGACAATGCCAGATTGTAGACATATCGCTTACTTAATCCATGAGCAGCCGCAACAAAATTTGATGCATCCTTTAGAGTCATTTTTGAAAGCGCTACACTCAATTCAGCCTTTACATCGGTGTCCGTCAACCCTGTGGAGATAGGACGATCAAGTAATACAACCAACTCTCCCTTTAGCTGCTCTTTTTGTATGATCGCGTACAATTCGGCTAATGTCCCCGATATAATTTGTTCAAATTTTTTTGTTAATTCCCGTGCAATAACTGCACGTCGATTTTCTCCCATGATGGCAACCAAGTCATCAAACATTTTAATCAATCTTTTTGGGGATTCGTAGAAAATTAAAGTACTATGGATATTCGAAAGTTCTTTCAGCTTATTACGTCTCTTCTCCTTAGTCACTGGCAAGAAACCCTCAAAAAAGAACCGATCTGTAGGAAGCCCAGACAGAGTTAATGCAGTGATACAAGCAGACGCGCCTGGAACAGACGTAACATAAAAGCCCCTATCGGCCGCCTGCTTCGAGAGTTGATATCCTGGATCAGCAATTAAGGGCATCCCTGCATCTGAGGCATACGCAACAGCCATATTTCTGTCCAGCCATTCAAAAATTTTTGGTCTTACTTGGTCACCATTACAATCATTATACGAAAGCAATGGGCGATCATTTATAGGAATATTGTGTATATTCAATAGTTTACGCATTGAACGCGTGTCTTCAGCTGCTATAGCATCACAAGAAAACAAAACATCAAGTGCTCTCAGCGTAATATCACGAGCCGAGCCCAATGGCGTTGCCACGAGATACAAGCCAGATTTCAATTTCTCACTATGGTAATTCACCCCTAGACCCCATCTCAAACACGTCTATTATACAGCTCTGTATACAAATTGAAATTCTATGCGAGCTTGGTTTATGACCTTTCGACTGTCACGGTTTACAAAAAAAATACTATCAGTTCCATTGATAGGCTCATTACTGCTTTTCATAAGTGCGTGCGAAATGCAAACCTCTTCAGTAGGAACTGGTCAATTGATTAATCTGGAAGAACCAATTCCGGTAGCATTATTGGTACCCAAGACTTCTCGAAATGCCTCCAGCGTAGCCATTAGCCTTGAAAATGCTACGCGGCTTGCAATATCTCAACTGGATACCGCCAAAATACAGTTAAAAGTATACGACACTTACGGATCATCAAAAATTGCGGCCAATCAGGCTAAACTGGCCGTCAAAGAAGGTGCTAAAATTATTATTGGGCCACTTTTCGGAGACGCTGCCAACGAAGCCGGGATCGCAGTCTCCGGCGAAAACGTAAACGTACTAAGTTTCTCAAATAACCCCACTGTAGCCGGTGGAAATCTTTTTATACTGGGAAAAACCTTCGAAAATACGGCGGAACGTTTAATCAAATTTGCTGCTTCGAAAGGAAAAAGACGAGCTGTCATTATTTATCCAGATACTGTGGAGGGTAGGCTTGGTCGAGCGGCTCTTGATGCAGCAACGAAAAAATCAAATATTAGAATAGTTGCAACTCAAAGCTTTTCATTTACTCAAGAAAGCGTAGTGAACTCAGTTCCGTTAGTTAGGGCGGCAGCAAAGATTTATGACGCTGATTTACTATTACTTACGTCAAATAGCGCAGGCGCCTTACCCTTGCTAGCTCAATTATTGCCAGAAGCGGGACTTAATCCAAAAAAGATCCAATACGCTGGACTTGCACGATGGGATATCCCAGCGCAAAACATAAATTTACCTGGCCTCCAAGGAGGCTGGTTTGCGGTACCTGAAACCGCAAGATACGAAGTTTTTTCAGATCACTATTTCGCAGAATATCGGGAAAAACCACACCCGCTAGCAGGGCTCGCATTCGATGCTATCTCAGCAGTCGGAGCTCTTGCACAATCAGGATACGCAAATGCTGTTACAACTAAAGCTCTCACTCGAAAATCAGGCTTTTCTGGTGTCGATGGGATTTTCCGTTTCACGGCCGCTGGCACTAATCAGCGCGGTTTAGCCATTGCACAAATCTCGGACTCACAGGTAAATATAATTGATGACGCGCCCCAATCGTTTAACCGTTCCGGTATGTGACCCTAAATCACTAAAACCTGACTTGGATGAGGTAGGGCTTGTTTCTGCACCAGAAAAGATTTTTGACGCTCTTAGTTTCACGAGTTTTCTAAATAATTGTTATTCCGACGCAGCAGATTTAAAAATTTTCCGAGATAATGCGGTTGCAGAACTGCGGCGCATCCGAAAAGCTGGTATGGATGAGATAGCAAGCAGTTTTTTGCAAGATCCACTTGCTGCTGAAAAAGTCATTCGCTCATATACCTGGCTTACAGACTGTATTGTCAAATCAGTATGGAATATAAGCAAAATATGGCTACACCCAGTTCCAAACCCAACGCAGGCTGAAAAATTATCTTTAATCGCAGTTGGGGGTTATGGCCGCAAAGAGATGGCACCATACTCTGATGTAGATCTGCTTTTTTTAACACCGTATAAAATTACACCTTGGGCTGAAAGTGCCATTGAAACTATTCTATATATTTTGTGGGACTTAAAACTTAAAATTGGACATTCTTCACGAACGATAAATGATTGTTTGAGATTGGGGAAAGAAGATTACACTATTCGTACTGCTTTATTAGAACAGCGTTTTATAGATGGAGATCATGCTACTGCAAAAGAGTTAGAAAAGCGATTGTGGTCCGGGTTATTCAACTCAACTGCAAAAGATTTTATATCAGCTAAATTGCAAGAAAGAGAACTGCGCCATGAAAAACAAGGCGGTCAACGCTATATGGTGGAACCCAACGTTAAAGAGGGCAAAGGCGGCCTGAGAGACCTACAATCATTATTTTGGATTGCGAAATATTTGTACCATTTAAAGGAACAGTCAGATCTGGTGAAGCTTGGAATGTTACGAAAAGATGAGTTTGCAAAGTTTCAGCAAGCGGAAAATTTCTTGTGGGCAGTCCGCTGCCATCTCCATATTTTCACACAGCGACCAACCGATCAGTTGTCTTTCGACCTGCAAGTCGAAGCATCTGAACGTATGGGCTACAAAGACACAAAAGCTCGTCGAGCGGTAGAATTATTCATGCAGGATTATTTTACCCATGCAACAAGAGTGGGGGATATAACGCGGATATTTTTAACTGCTTTGGAAGCAAAACATGTTAAAGAAATGCCACTACTCCAGAGAATTTTTAGGCGATTGCCACAAATCAAGGATCCATACATAGTTTCACAGAATAGATTGTCGGTTAAGTCATTTGATGAGTTTTTAAGAGATAAACTAAACCTGTTGCGACTATTTGAAGAGGCACTTAGGACAGGATTATTAATTCATCCGGATGCTATGCGAGCAGTATCGGCTAATATTCATCTCTTTGATGAGCAAATGCGCCAAGACAAAGAAGCCCAACGTATTTTCATGGATTTATTGATAAAGCATGGGAATCCAGAAAGAGCGCTACGCAGAATGAACGAGTTGGGCGCATTAGCTGCGTTCATACCTGAATTCCAACCAATTGTAGCAATGATGCAGTTTAATATGTATCATAGCTACACGGTAGATGAGCACACGATCCAATGCATTTCACATCTGGCTCAGATTGAAAGAGAAGAATTAATGGAAGAGCTTCCTATCGCAAGCTCCATTCTTAAAAAAGGCGCAAACAGGCGCATTCTATACATCAGTCTACTGCTCCATGACATAGGCAAAGGACGGGATGAAGATCACTCGGTATTGGGTGCGCGGATCTCACGAAAAGTTGCACCACGATTGGGCCTCAGCAAGAAGGAGGTAGAAACTGTTGAATGGCTGATACGATACCACCTGTTAATGTCCGATATGGCTCAAAAAAGAGACATTGCCGATCCCAGAACAGTTAGAGATTTTGCGAAAGCAGTCCAAACTGTAAACCGACTAGATCTACTTACAGTGCTTACGGTATGCGATATCCGTGGTGTGGGTCCAAATACCTGGAATAATTGGAAAGCAGTATTGATCCGAGCTTTGTATAGGCAAACAAAGAAAGTTTTGGAGAATGGATATGAAGCAATTACACGGGAAAATAGGGGTGCGGAGGCCAAGAAGAACCTTAAAGCTAGATTAGTTTCTTTGAACTCTAGGCAGGTGCGAAGTGAATTATCGCGCCATTACGATCCATACTGGCAAGGATTACATGTAACAGCGCATGAAACATTTGCCAATTTACTAAGAGACATTGCCGATGACGAAATTAAAATAAACTTACATCCTGATCAAGACAGAGACGCGACTAGAATATGCTTTGCGCTGAATGACCATCCCGGCATATTTTCTAGGCTAGCTGGAGCGTTAGCACTTGTTGGAGCAAACGTAGTGGACGCGAGAACATATACATCAAAGGATGGATATGCAACGGCTGCATTTTGGGTTCAGGATAAGTATGGAAATCCATATAAGGTTACTCATCTTAAAAGATTGCATGCCATGATTGAGAAAACTTTGAAGGGTGAGGTAATTACACAAGAAGCTATAAAAGACCGTGACAGGCTCAAAAAACGTGAGAGAGCATTTAACGTGCCTACTTCAATAACTTTCGATAATGACGGATCCGAAATTTATACACTAATCGAGGTAGACACAAGAGATCGACCGGGCCTTTTGTTTGATTTAACGAGAGCACTGGCAAATATGAATGTTTATATCGCCTCTGCTGTAATAGCCACATATGGTGAACAGGTTGTAGATACTTTTTATGTCAAAGATACCTTTGGATTAAAATTCCATAGCCCCTCAAAACAGCGTGCTCTGGAAGATAAGCTCCGTTTGGCGATAGAGCTAGGTGTTAAAAGGGCAGAACTATAATGCAGGTCAAGCTAACCAAAAGTGTTATCACAGTTGGCTCTTGGACTTTGATTAGTCGTATTCTGGGGATGGTTAGAGAAGTTCTACTCTCAACTTTCATTGGAGCAGGACCTCTTCTAGACGCCTTTGTGGCTGCTTTCAGATTACCCAATATTTTTAGACGTTTTTTTGCAGAAGGTGCCTTTAATGCAGCGTTTGTACCATTATTTGCAAAGCGTTATGAAAGTAACATGGAACCCAAGGAGTTTGCTAACAATGTTTTTGCAAACTTACTAACTTTACTTTTAATACTTACATCAATTGCCATGGTTTTTAT